>CBIHQZ010000319.1:0-7220 GCA_966212315.1 uncultured Myxococcales bacterium | reverse complement strand
GCCGGTCAACGGTGCGTTGCTCGGTCCGAGTCCGGCCTTGCGGGGATCGCGATACGACGCGGCAGTCTCGCCCCAGCCGCCGTCGGTGTTCTGCTTCGACTCGAGCCACTGGATCGCGCGCTTGATCCACGCGTCGTCGGGATCGGCGTCGACCGCCATCGCACCGAGCAGCACCCACGCCGTCGACGCGACGTAGTTCATCGTCCAGCGCCCCCAGAACGACCCGTCTTCGCATTGCATCGAGCGGAAGAACTGGAGTGCGCGCACCACCGCCGGATCGTGCGCATTGCGACCGATGGCGCCGAGGCCGCAGAGCACGCGACCGGTGAGGTCTTCGCAGCTCGGATCGCCGAGCGAGAGCGGCGGCGAGAGCACCATCTCGATCATTGCGACCGGGTCCTGGAAATCGATCGACAGCGGCTTCTGCATCGCGGCGCCGGGCGGCTTGCTCGGAAGACCCCACACGAATGCAGCCCATCCGCCATCGGGGTTCTGCATGTTCTCGACCCACGCGAGACCGCGCTTCGCCGAGGCGTCGAGTTCGTTGGCGGTCTGTTTCCGCAACGCGCCGGTGCCGCTGACCGCGAGCGCCTCGCCGAGTGTCGCGAGGACCACGCCGGTGTCATCGCAGTCCGCGAAGAGATCGTTGCCGCGCTGAAAGCCCCATCCGCCGGTGCGAATCGCGTTCGGCTTGCGGTTGTTGGTGACGGGTTGCGGACGCGAACACTGACTGGCGACGATCCACCGGAGCGCTGCTTCGATGCGCGGGTCCGACGGCGAGAGCCCGCTCGCGAGCAGCGCGGCCACGTTGAGCGCGGTGCTCCACACGCCGCTGCCGAACGATTGGAACCAGATGCCGTCCTGATCACGACGACGCTGCGTGCGCAGCCACCCCAGCGCGCGACGATATTTGTCGTCGGTCGCGGGGACGCCTGCCGCCCAGAGCGCGGGGATCGCCATCGCGGTCTGCATCGAGTTCGCGTTCCAACTGCCGTCGACGTTCTGGAACTCCGCGAGGGTCTCGATGCACTTGCCGCATTCGAGACTCTCGATCGGTCCGCGCCGGTCGCCGTTGGGTCCGAAGTCGCCGCGCAGCCGCCGCACGATCACCCCGAGCTGCAGCGCGAGAAACGGCACCGCCGCGGTCATCCGCGTCTCGAGCCAGCGCACCGCGGGTCCGATGAGGGTCCACGCCAGCATCGGGTTCGGAAGCTTGTGCGCGTCGAGTCCGCCCGCGAGCGCGAGGAAGAGCGCGCCGACATCGCCCGACTGCAGTTCGTGAACGACGCGCGCGTGTCCGCCGTGCTGCTCGATGAACTGCTTCGCCTTGGAAATCGCTTCGGCGTTTTCGGGAAGCGCACACAACGTGAGAGCAGCCAGAACGCTGGCCGTCGCGCCGATGTGACCGTCGGGCGCGTTCGGATATGCCGCGAAGCCGCCGTCGGCGTGCTGTTTCGCGCGAAGCCATCGCGACCCTTCGCGACGCTCCTCCTCGCTGATGTCACCGGCATGCGCGAGGGCCACGAGAACCTGTGCGGTGCTCGACGGACCGAGATCGCACGGCGCATCCCAGTGCCGCTCGCCGGTCGCGCCGTCCGCGGCCGACAGTGACTGCAACAACATCGACGCCGCCCGATCGATCGCACCGTCCAGCGCGCGTGCATCGACGTCCGCTTCACTCATCACGAAGTCCAAACGACTCATGGCCACCCACTCTCCCATGATCGTGATACACGGTTTCGAGCGGACGGTGCGCGTGTTCGTTGCGCGATGGATCCGCTCCCGAGGAGACGCCGAGAGATGCCACTGACCATGTCGCTGAGCCAGTGGCCCATCGTGGTGATCACGCATGTCGGCGACGTGACCGATGCCGAGGTGGATGCGCACCTTCTCGAGTCGGGACGGATCTTCGCCAAGCAGGAGCCGTACGCGATCGTGTTCGACTCGACGAAGGCCGGGAAGGTCTCGCCCTACATGCGCAAGCGCGTGCAGGAGTGGATGAACAGCAACGCCGAGGCGATGGAGATCTACTCGGCCGGCAACGCGTTCGTGTTCGCCTCGCCCGCCATGCGCTTCCTGCTCAGCACGATGCTGTTGTTCCGCGATCACAAGGTTCCGCATCACGTGTGCGGCAAGCTCGACGAAGGGATGAAGTGGGCCCGCGAGCAGGTGATCCGGCGGAAATCCTCGGCGATGTGATCACTCCACCGCGACGCTGAGGGTCGTGGTGCCGAGTGGAATCGAATCGCCGTCGCGCAGGAAGTGAACGGCGGAGTCGTCGTCGTTGCGCGCGAACGCGAGGCCGCCGTCGCGGATCACGATGCGCACGGACTCGTCGCCCGCGACGCGGGTATCGACGCGGAGGGCCGCGACCGCTCGGGCGGAAATCTCGGCGTCGCGAAGGACCTGAAGATGCACGAGTCCGCCGCCGTACGGGTCGACGCGCGTGAGCCGCACCCACGCGGGCGTGCCGCCTTCGTCGAGCGCGCCGTGATCGACGCGGAAGCGAACATGCTTGCCCACACCGACGATTGCGCCGAACGCGATCGGTGCCGATTCGTTGGCGCGCAGTTGTCGGTCGTCGACGAACGTCCCCGAACGCGAGTCGAGATCGGTGACGACCAGCGCGCCGTCTCGCCAGCCGACTCGTGTGTGTTCGCGCGAGATCGAGCGCGTGCGCATCACGTTGTCTTCGCTGACGGGAAGGCAGCGGGCCACCACGTGGGCACCGGGATCGCGGCCGATGACGACGTCCCGGCTCGCGACGATCGACACGGTCCCCGGCCATTCGTCGCAGAGCAGTTCCGCGCGTGCATAACCTCCGGCCGGTACGGACGAGCGCGCGGAGCCTCCTGCCGTGCCGTCGACCGGACGCGCGCCCGAGACCTGCTCGATGGCCGTGCGCATGGCGGCCGCGTCGCTGAAGCGATCAACCGGATGCTTCTGCAACGCACGCCGCACGATCGGCTCGAGACGATACGCCAGCGTCGGGAGTCCCGCGGGGAGCGGCGGCGGCGGTTGCGTGCAATGCGCGATGCAGAGCGCGTGAAGGAACTTCGATTCGAACGGCGTCTTGCCCGCGAGCATCTCGAAGAGCATCACGCCGACTGCATAGAGATCTGTGCGCGCGTCCTGCACCGAGCCCTGCCACTGTTCGGGCGGCATGTAGTCCGGCGTGCCGAGCACGATGTTCTGCGCAGTGCGCAACTGCTGCGAGCCTTCCAGCGCGACGTCGAGCACCTTCGCGAGCCCGAAGTCGGTGAGCTTCGCGATCTCGCCGTCGTCACTCGGGAGGAGCAACACGTTCTCGGGTTTCACGTCGCGGTGAAGAATCCCGCGCCGGTGTGCTTCTTCGAGCGCGGCGAGGACGTGCACCGCGAATCGCGCGGCCAGTTCGGGCGCGATCGCTCCATGCGACATCGCTTCGTCGAGTCCGCGGCCGATGACGGCTTCGGTGACCATGAAGCGTGATCCGTCGGCGAGCTTGCCGACGTCGTGAACACGCACGGTGTGCGGAGAGCGGAGCACCGACGCCGCTTTGCCCTCGCGGGAGAACCGCGCCGCCATCGTCACGTCGTCGCGCCCGTCGGGAACGAGCAGCGCGAGTGCGACCTGACCGCCGTTGCTCTTGTCGATCGCGAGGTAGACCTCTTTCATCGAACCGCGACCGAGCAGCCGCTGAACGACGTACCGATCGGCGATGATCGATTGGGCCTCGAGTGGCACGAAGGTGTTTATACATCCGCGCGCGCGATGCGCGGTGCGGTTCTCGCGTCAGGTTTTCGGCTCGGGGAGCACGTTCTGTTCGTTCGCATATCTCGCCGCCTTGGACGCGATGAAACCCAGCGCGACAGTGACCAGGCCGAGATCGTCGAGCCAGCCGATGATCGGCACCACGTCGGGGATCGCATCGATCGGCAGCAGCACGTACGCGAGCGTGGCGATCGCGACCAGTCGGGGCCACAGCGGCGCTTCGCGGTCCGCCAGAAACCGCCATAACGCCCGCGGATGACGAAGCACGGTGAGCATTCCGGCGCGATGCTTCGTGGAGCGCGCGGACGGCGCGTTCGTTGTCACCGACGTGCTGGAGCCATCGTTCATGCGGAACCTCCTCGCGATCTGATGGGACACGGAACGCGTTCGAATCTGCGCACGCTCGGTGCGCTTGGCCAGCGTTTCTTTGGTGTGGCGCGGGTGCGCTAAGGTCGAGGCCATCGCGCATGACCTTTCCTGCCAAACCTCTCGCGGACGTGCATCTGCATCTCTACGGCTGCCTGCGCGCCCACACGCTGCTCGATCAGCTCGTGCGTCTCGAGCCGCACCTCCATCTGCATCGCTACGAAGAAGCCTACGAAGAAGCCTTCGGTCGCGGCCCTCCCCTGCGAGAAATCCTGCGACGCGCGCGAGCGCAGGATCCAGCGGCGGCCGCGGACTTCGAGCAGCTGTTCGTGTTCGGCGACGACGACGCGGGCAACTTTCGCCGGTTCCAGGCGAAGTTCGATCTGATCCTGGTGACGAGCGTGATGAGCTGGCGGCGGTTCGGGATCGCGCCCGACGGTTTCGACGTGCATCGCGAGAGCTGGGACGAGGTGTCGCGATTCACCACCGACATCGTCAGCGACTTCGCTACGCAGCAACTCGATTACGCCGAAGCGCGGTTCTTCCTCTCGCGTGAGCCCGACACCGAAGACTGGCCGCATCTGCTCGCCTCGGTGCGTACGGGGCTCGCGCGGGCGCAGGCGCGGCGCGCGAAGGTGCCCACGCTGCGCATCGCGGCGAGTCTTCCGCGACACGATCCGTGGCCGCAGTGGGAGCGATTGCAGCGCGAGGTCATCGGGCCCGATGGCGAGATTCTCACCGGCGTGGACTTCTGCTTCGTCGAAGAAGGGCATCCGCCCAAGGACAAAGCCGCGTTCTTCGACGCAGTGAAAGATCACAACCGGCGACACCCCGATCGGGCGCTGGCGATCCTCTATCACGTCGGCGAGAGCTTTACGGACAAGTCGCTCGAGAGCGCGGTTCGCTGGGTGCACGAAGCGGCGGCGATGGGCGCGCATCGACTCGGCCACGCGATCGCACTCGGCATCGATCCGGCGGCGCTCGGTCCGCACACGCGTCCGGAGCCGGTGCGCGAACGAATCGATCAATTGCGTTACGACCTCGCACACGCGAACGAACTCGAACGCCACGGCGTGCGCATCGATCGCGCCGCGTGCGACGCCGAGATCCGCGCGCTCTCGTCGCGCGATGCAAACGAGACGACCGAGCACGTGTACGACGACGCGCGGCTGGCAGCCGTGCGAGCGCGGCAGGACTTCGCGATGAAGCGCGTGCGTTCGACGGGCGCGGTGATCGAAGTGTGCCCGACCTCGAATCGACGCATCGGCGGCATCGGCGATCCCGACCATCACCCGGTGCATCGATTCCTCGCGGCGGGGCTGCGGGTGGTGGTGGCATCGGACGATCCGGGCATCTTCGGCACCACCCTGGCCGACGAGATCGAGTGGGTGCGTCGCGCGGCGCGTCTCTCCGACGAAGAGGTTCGTACGCTGCGCGACAACGCCTGGTCGGCACGCTCGGAAGTGCTCACCGGTCGCGAGATGCCGACGCAGTAGCCGGCGTGCTATTCGACCGCGGCCATGTTCACACCAGCACCCTTGCGTCGAACGCTCCCCGCGGCGCTGCGCGATCTCGCTTCCACGAAACCCGAGGTGCGAGCGTCGGCAGCGCGTGATCTGGCGGTCGCCGGTCATGACGACGTGGTCGCCGCATCGGAAGCGCTGGCGGCGGTCCTGGGCGACACGGCATCGAGCGTTCGGGCGGAAGCCGTGCTCGCGATCGGATCACTCGGCGCGCGAACGCACGTCGAAGCGGTTGCAAAGCTGGTCGACGACGGCGACTCGATGGTGCGGCAGTACGCGGTGCTCGCGCTGGCGCAGATGGGCGGCGATCGTGCGCGCGAATTGTTGGACGACGCATGGCATCGCGGTGCACCCGACGCGCGGTTCCAGGCGCTGCTCGGGATGGCGAGTCTCGACCCGCGTCGAGCGTTCGAACTGTGCCTCGAGAGCGCGAGCGACGAAGATCCGTGGGTCGCGTCGGAAGCGGCGATGCAGCTGGGGCAGTTGTTTCGCGGTGAACACGGTGAGTCGGACGCAGTGTGGGCGAGCGAACCCGATCGTGCGCGGGCGCGCGAGCGACTGCGCGGGCTGCTCGCGGCGACATCGAACCGGGTGGTGCTGTCGGCGGCGATCGCGTTGTCATCGCTCGACGACGATCGCGGGCGCGACGTGGTGGTGAAGTTCATCTCCCGCGAACTCGTGCTGGAGAAGAGCGACGACGAGAGTGATTTGCGCGTCGAGGCGATCCAGGAACTCGGGCGACTCGGCGGCGAGGCGGCGAGGTCGGTGCTCGAACCGCTCGCGTGGCGAATGTTCCCGAGTCTCGAGCGGGATCTTGCGCGAGCGGCACTGGCGCGAATGGGCGATGCGCGCGCGTGCGAGAAAGTGCTCGAGATGCTCGGCTCGCGCTGGGCGGCGCAGCGGCAAGCGGCGGTCTCCCTCGCTGCAACAGGCCGGGTGGTGGCGGCCGTGCCGGCCCTCGTCGAGATGCTGCGCGCAGGCGGGGCGGACGCGGGCTCGGTCGTGGCAGCGTTGGCGGTGATCCCGGACGCGCGGGCGCGCGAAGCGCTGGTCGACTACGCCCGCGAAGGTCGCGATGCCGATGCGCGCGAAGCGGCGCGGGAAGCGGTCGAACGGCAGTAGGTCACTCGTCGCGCGTCATCAACGCGAGCAAGCCATCGGGATCGTCGACGTGGACCCAGTGCCCCGCGTTCGCGAGGACATGCACGAACACCCGGTCGGGATGCGCGTTCGCGAGTGCGTCGATGCGGGCGCGATCGCTCGCGTCGAATACATTCGATCGCCCGCCGATCACCAGGTGGAGCGCGAGCGTGCTCGGCGCGTGTTCGATCGTCGGCCAGTGATCGACGGTGAAGTAGTCGTCGAGTTGCGAACGAATCGCGGTGAGGTCCGGACGAAAGCGGTACTCACCGCGCGCGACGGGGCGGAGATTCATCGCGAGCCACTGCGCTGTCGGCGTGCTGATGCCCTTTGATTGCAACAATGCGACGAACGCTTCTCGCGATGCGAACGGCTCGTTCGGCAACGCGTCGAGCACGTCGATCACCTGCACCGTGTCCTCGGATCCGCGTGCTTCGG
>CBIHQZ010000318.1:0-7239 GCA_966212315.1 uncultured Myxococcales bacterium | reverse complement strand
AGCGCATCTGCGCGGGGTCGCGTACCGCATGCTCGGATCGCTGAGCGAAGCGGACGACGCCGTGCAGGAAGCGTGGATGCGGCTTCAGCGCGCCGACGCGGACACGATCGAGAACCAGGGCGGATGGCTCACCAGCGTGGTCGCGCGCGTGTGTCTCGACATGCTGCGCACGCGGAAGTCGCGGCGCGAAGAGTCGATCGAGGGGCACGTTCCCGATCCGATCGTGAGTCGCGAAGATGCGAGCCACCCCGAACACGACGCGTTACTCGCGGACTCGGTCGGCCTCGCGCTGTTGATCGTGCTCGAAACCTTGGAGCCGGCCGAGCGGTTGGCGTTCGTACTCCATGACCTCTTCGCGCTTCCGTTCGGGGAGATCGCGCCGATCGTGGGTCGTACACCGGCGGCCGCACGGCAACTCGCGAGTCGTGCGCGACGCCGCGTCCAGAGCGAACGCGCGACGCCCGATCCCGACCGTGCGCGCCAGCGGGCCGTGCTCGATGCGTTTCTCGCGGCATCGCGCGGTGGCGACCTCCAAGCGTTGCTCGCCGTCCTCGATCCCGACGTCGTCCTGCGCGCCGATCAGGGCGTGAACGCAACGCGTGTGGTTCGCGGCGCGCGCACCGTGGCGGAACAATCGCGACTGTACTCGCGCTCGGCGAACCCGAATCGTGTCGAGCGACGCGCGCTGGTCAACGGCAGTCCAGGACTCGTCACGTATCTCGATGGCGTGCCGGTCTCAGTGCTCACCGTGACCGTCGCCGACGACCGCATCGTCGCGATCGACATCCTCGCCGATCCGGCCCGAGTTCGCGCCCTCCCGCTTCCACCGTTCGACGGGTGAACGCTACTTCGCGTCCGACCACACGGCCATTTCGTTGCCGCACGGATCGACGAAGTGGAATCGACGCCCGCCCGGAAACGAGAAGATCGCACGGGTGATCTCGCCCCCCTGCGCCAGCACGCGATCGCGCACCGCTTCGAGGTCGCGGGTGTACACGACCGGAAGGGGCGCGCGCGGTCGATGCGCCGCGTCCGCGTTGATTCCGCCGCCGACGCCTGCGTTGGTGATGTCCGCGTAGTCATCGCCGTAGTCCTGGAAGGTCCACCCGAACACACCTGCGAAGAAGGTCTTCGCGCGTCCGAGTTGGGCCGCATTCGTGGCCGGAAATTCGATGAAATCGATGTGGGCTTCGACGTGTTCGTTCATGTTCCGCGCATGGTGCCACCGTCCGTTGATCGCGATCGACTCGAACGTTGCGCGCATCTGACAACGCGAGTGCATCGACGTACACCATCGCCATGACATCGCCGGATCTGATGGGGCACGAACTGTTCGGCGCGGGTGCGACGCGGGTCATCGTGATGAACGACTGGCTCTGCGACACCTCCACCTGGGACGCGGCGCGCCCGTATCTCGATCGCGAGCGGTTCACGTGGGCCTTCGCGGATCTTCGCGGGTACGGCCGCTCGCGCGGTCGTCGCGGCGCATACAACGTGATCGAAGGCGCGGGCGGCGTGATCGAACTGGCGAACGCGCTCGGATGGAAACGCTTCGCGATCGTCGGGCACTCGATGAGCACGCTCGTCGCGCTGCACCTCGCGCAGCATCATCCCGATCGCATCACGCGCGTGGTCGTCATCACCCCTGCGCCCCCGACTGGTTTCGGTGCCGACGATGCGTGGCTCGAGGCAGGGCGCGCGCGAGAACTCGACCCTGCTGCGCGCGTGGCCGCGTTGAAGGAACGTTTCGCGACACGGCTTTCGCCAGGGTGGGCTGCCTTCAAGATCGCTCGCGCCATCGCGGCCAGTGATCCGGCGGCCTCGAGCGCCTACATCGCGATGTACGCGCGCGACGGCCTGCCAGATGCTGTGCGCCGAATCGAGCCGCCCGTCCTGGCCATCACCGGCGAGCAAGATTTCGAGCCGATGCGAAGTGCCTCGGTCACACGTTCGCTCTCGCCGATCTGCGCGCAGCTTTCAGTCGTACCGTTGATCGACTCGGGGCATTACCCGATGCAGGAGATGCCGCCGCTCACGGTCGCGACGGTCGAGCGGTTTCTTGCCGACCCGCCGCAATAGTCACGACCTCACCGACCGCGCGCGGCCCGCGCCTCGGGTGTCGTGATGCGAGCCTTCGCGCGCCGAGTCAGCGTAGTCGCCGGCTTCTCACCAGCGGGCCACGCGCCACGCGTGCTCTTGCGCGAGGGCTTCGCGCGTCCGGGCGGACCATCGGCGCCGCGCCCGGTTCCCTTCACGCCGTTCGTCGTCTGATCCTCACCGCCATTGGGGCCGGTCTTCCAGCGATCGACCTTCTTGCCATCGCCGGGTTTGCCGGCTTTGGCGTCAGCTCGGCTTTTCGTCGACGCGTGAACCGCCCGCTTCGTCTTGCGCGCGAGCGTGTGCCACTTCTCGCGCTGGCGCGCCGCGATCGGCTTCACACCGACGGGCTTTCGACCGCGCGAACTGTTCTCGACTTCCGTCTCCGCTTTCGCGGCATCTCGTCGTGTCGCCATGGCTCGGTGACATGCGGACTTCGGGCCAGTGGAGCATGTGCAGTGTGTGCGACGCGTCTCGCAGTTGACGCTTTACTCGCGGGCGCTCGATGACCGAGCCTCGCGCGGCCGCTCGCAGCTTCGCGTCGGCCCTTCCCATGATTCGGCTCTCGCTCGCCGCGGGTCACGCACTCGCATCACACGACCTCGACGATCTCTACGCGCTGCGTGGACGTTTCATGCGTCTCAAGTCGAGCGTCGATCCCGCGTACGACCGCGCGAAGTTCGACGCCTTCATGCGCAACGCATCGCACGTGATGCGAGGACACGACGAACGTGGCGCGCTCCGCATGATGATCACGGTCGATCGACGCGAACTCGTCGTCGACGGTCGCCCCGTGATCATCCACTTCGGCGAGTACGGTTTTCTGGATCTCGACTACCGCGGTCATCCCGGGCTCTTCCTTCTCTACCTTCGCGTCGCGGCGCGCGATCTGCTCGGTCGAACGCCGGTCTATGCCTCGGGGCTCGGTTATCCGCCGGCGGTGCTTGCCATCGCTCGCGCCCTCGGCGCACCGATCTTCCCGGGCGCCGATAACGACCGCGTCGTGCGCGCCTGTTTCGACGACCTGATCGAACGCGTCGGCAGCGATGGATGCGATCGAGTCACCGGCAGAACCTCGATGCGAACCGTGCCGCCCGATCCCCCCGCCTGGTGGTGGAAGCTGGCCGAGCGCGATCCGGTCTATCGCGCGTACACCGAGCGCTGCCCCGACTGGCGCGATGGCTACGCGGTACTGGCGTTGATTCCGTTGGATCGTGCCGCGCTCCGGGGCGTCATCGTCGGCGGGATTCGTCGCACCGTGAAACACGTGCGTCGCGCGATCCGCATCGCGCTCGGGACGAGCCGAACGGGCCGGGGGGAATCATGAAGACGCCGAGGGCGCGCGCTTTTGCGAGGGTCGTCGGTTTGTCGGTTGCTGCGATGAGCGTCTATGGCGGATGGGCTGCGTGGGTCAACGGCGCGCACGGTCCCGAGGCGCAGGCGCGCGCGGGCATGGCACAAGGGTTCGCGAGCCTCGTCGCAACGGCAGCAATCACGGGCATCATCGAAGCGTTGCGGATTCGCTTTCGCAATCGATCACGCGGTGACGTGATCGCGGTAGCGATCGCCGCGACGACGGCGAGTGCATGGCACGTGTGCGTGAATCTGATCGCCGGAACCCGATCGCTCGCCGCGACAGTCGCTCCCGCGATCGCGATGGCGTGGGTATTCGGTGCGGTCTACGCGATGGGGCTCCGTCGCGTCGCGCGCATCGAATCGGGCGCCGTCGCGGCGATATCTGCGCCGCAGAAGTGAACGCCAGTACTTCCGGACACCGCGGGAAATTGCAGGTGATGGTCATCGTGCTCGACGTCGCACGTTCCGCGCGCCCCGCATCCGTCGTTGCCACGCGCCACGCGAGGTCAACGTGCATTCAACTCCCGACGGCGATGTCGAGTGTGTGGCTCGCTTCGTCGAGTTCGATTCTCTCGATCACGAGATCGCCGACGGCGTGAACCGCGCGGCCATAGGCGCCTTCGACGATCTGGTTGTGCATGTTCGCCATCTGCTGATGCGTCGCGCCGCGATACATCGCCGCAAACCCCTTCCGCACCGCATCGATGATCTGGCGAAGCGTGATCCCGCCGTCTCCCTGCACCTCGCCCGCGTACGGGCGGGTGAACGGATAGACGAGGGTGAATCGCAGCCGCGGCACGCGCGTGACCAGGTCGTCGAGATTCTCGAGATCGACATCCACCCAGTCGCCGTCGACTTCCAACGTGTGTCGGTACTTGGTCGACGCGACCGGAATGCTTCCCGCGTAGATCGTCCGCGTCATGGGCTGACGACGAGTCTATCCGCCACGACCGACGACGTCAGCGCGGCGGTTCATTCGCGTCGGAGCAGCATCCCGACCGCGCCGCCGGCGGTTGCGATTCGAAGCCGGCCGTCTGCGTTTACGCCGTAGTTCAACCGCCGCGACCGATCGCCGAGCGTCGCTTCGACGTCGCATCGCTCCGTATCTGCGGCGACGATGCGCAGCGTCTCGCGCGTCAGGCGGCCTTCGCCTTCGCGCGACTCGAGCGTCGACTCGGTGATTCGCCAGCGCTGTGCGCGAATCGCCTCGCGCGCGATGGCAAGCGCTCCGGGGTCGGTCTCCGTAGTGTCGACGTCGTCTCCCCGCCATGAGCCGAGCGCGCGCTCGCAAGCGGTGCGGGTGTCCCGCGCAGGGGGTTGTGCACGACGGCATGCGAAGGGTGCCACGACGAGCACTGTCAGCAGCAATCCCGCCCAGTCCATTCTCAGGTTCACGCAACGGGGGATAGCGCGAGTCACACGGGCCACGCGCATTTTCGCGCAGGAGAAAAGCACCGAGGCGCAACCCTTTCGAGATGCGCCTCAGCGTGGTTCGAGCCTTGTCGCCGAAGAACTACTTCTTGGGCGGCGGCTTCGCGCCCGCGGCGGGCTTCGCCTTGCGGTCGCCGGAGTGTCCTTGGAAGGTAAGCGTCGGCGCGAACTCGCCGTACTTGTGACCGACCATGTTCTCCGTGACGAACACCGGAACGAACTTGCGTCCGTTGTGAACCGACAGGGTCAGTCCCACGGCGTCCGGGGTGATGGTGCTGCGACGTGACCAGGTCTTGATCACACGCTTGCTCTTGTCTTCCTGCGCCTTCTCGATTTTGGTCGAGAGGTGCAGGTCGATGAACGGGCCCTTCTTGAGTGAACGCGGCATGACTGACTATCCCTTCACGTTGCGACGCTTGATGATCATGCCGTCGGTGCGCTTGTTGTGGCGCGTCTTGAGGCCCTTGGTGAGCTGACCCCACGGGGTGCACGGCTGGCGCCCACCGGAGGTACGACCTTCACCACCGCCCATCGGGTGGTCGACCGGGTTCATGGTCACGCCGCGGTTGTGCGGACGCTTCCCGAGCCAACGGCTGCGACCGGCCTTGCCGATCGTGATGTTGGCGTGGTCGACGTTCGAAACCTGACCGACGGTGCAGCGGCAATCGAGGTGGATCTTGCGGATCTCGCCCGACGGCATGCGGACCTGGCCCCAGTCGCCTTCTTTGGCGATGAGCTGCGCGGCGGTTCCTGCCGAGCGCACCAGCTGGCCACCACGACCAACCTTGAGTTCAAGGTTGTGGATGGTGGTACCGAGCGGGATGAACCGCAGCGGGAGCGCGTTGCCCGGCTTGATGTCCGCGTTGCGCGACGAGATCACGCTGTCGCCGACCTTGAGGCCGTCGGGCGCGAGCATGTAGCGCTTCTCGCCGTCCGCGTAGTTGATCAACGCGATGCGGGCGGTGCGGTTCGGATCGTATTCGACCGTCGCGACCTTGCCGGGCACGCCGATCTTGTTGCGCTTCCAGTCGATGAGACGGTAGCGCTGCTTGTGGCCGCCGCCGCGGAAACGCGACGTGATGCGACCGTAGGTATTGCGACCGCCCGTGGACGTCTGGTGCTCGACGAGCGACCGCTCCGGCTCGTTGCCGACGGTGATCTCTTCGAATGACGACACCGTGTAGTAACGGCGTGCGGGCGAACGGGGCTTGAAGGACTTGAGAGCCATCTCGGTTTCCTAGCTTTCGTCTACTAGAAGGCCTCGAAGAACTCGATCTTCTCGCCCTCGCGGAGCGTGACGATCGCCTTCTTCCAATTCTTCGTCTGTGCGTAGCCACGTCCCATGCGACGGGCGCGACCGCGCACGACCATCGTGTGGACGTCGAGCACGTGCACGTCGGGGAAAGCCGATTCGACGGCTTCGCGGACCTGGTGCTTCGTGGCGTCGAGGGAGACCTCGAACAAGAACTTGTTGTCGCTTTCCTTCATGGCGTTGCCCTTTTCCGTGAGGATCAGGGGGCGCTTCAGGATCTGGTGCGGGCTGGTCATGGTCGTTCCCTCATGCGCTCAGGCGCTCTTCGAGCGCACGTGCGGCCTGCTGCGTGAGGATTACGTGATCGTGACGAAGGATGTCGTACACGTTCACGCCTTCGGGCGGCAGGAAGATCGCGTTGCCGATGTTGCGTGCCGAGAGGCGGAGGTTCTCGTTCGTCGCCGCGTCGACGACGACCGAGCTGCCACCCTTGGCGTTCAACTTGCCGAGCGCGGTAGCGATCGGCTTCGTCTTGATCTCGTTCACGTCCCACTTGTCGACGACGGTGAGGCGCCCTTCCTTGAGGTAGAGCGACAGCGCGTGACGAAGTGCGCCCACACGCGTCGAACGCGGCGGACGGTACGAGTACGAGCGCGGGATCGGCGGGTGAGCCTGGCCACCCTTCACGAACGTCGGGGCGCGCTTGTCGCCGTGACGTGCCTGACCGGTTCCCTTTTGCTTGTAGATCTTCTTCTTCGAACCCGAGACCGCCGAACGACCCTTGGCCGCGTGCGTTCCCGAACGACGCGAGGCGAGCTGTGCCTTCACGACTTCGTAAAAGAGATCCTGATTGATTTCCTGGACGCCGAAGACCTCATCTTTGAGGTCGATCTCGCCCACCTTTTCGCTCTTCAGATTGAGCAGGGCTACCTTTGCCATGTGAACCCTTCTCCTTACGACTTGATCTCGACGTCGACGCCAGCCGACAGATCGAGCTTCATGAGTGCGTCGAGCGTCTGCTGCGTCGGCTCGAGAATATCGAGAAGCCGCTTGTGCGTGCGGATCTCGAACTGCTCGCGCGACTTCTTGTCGACGTGCGGCGA
>CBIHQZ010000317.1:0-7240 GCA_966212315.1 uncultured Myxococcales bacterium | reverse complement strand
ATTTGATCGCACGGCACACATCGCTTCCGGTGCCGTCGGGGAGCATCAGGTCGAGCAGCACCACGTCGGGTTGCTTCTCGCGCGCGACCCGCAGACCTTCGCTCGCGGTTCCCGTCGTCAGCACCTCGAAGCCCGACTGCTGCAGGTTGTACGCGAGCACGCGCACGAGATCGGCCTCGTCTTCGACGATCAACAAACGCTGTCTCGCAGAACTCATCGGCTACCTCGCTCGCGCGCAACCCTAGCGCGCGATTGTGACGTTCGCGTGACTGTCGATGCGATGTTGGATTCGCGCCGAATTCGCGGCGTTCTATGGCCCTTCGTCGACGTAGGCGGTGACGACGTGGAGCGCGGAGTTCGCGTCGACAACGCCGTCGTGACAAGGCTTGCGCGCATACACGATCGCGATTGCACCTCGTCCGCCCGCGCACTGCATCCCGACGATGCCGCCGCACGCGAGCATCGCGTTCACGCGATCACGAAGCGGTCCCCAGCGTTCGGTGTCTTCGGGCGGGAGTGCTTCGTAGGTGATCATCGTGCGCGTGTAATCGCTCTGCGGCTCGCGCGCGCGGCACTGCCCCGACCCCACCGGTGTGGAACCGAGCCAGGGAAAGAGATTGGTCACGTTGCGACGCTCGCGCTCGACGCTGAAGGGCTCGGGCGGCGCGGCGCGGCGGACATCCTCGGGTTCGCCGAGTGGATCACCGCGATACAGATCGTAGCGTTGGAGCAGTCGTTCGACCGCGCCCACTTCGTCGAAGTCCCATAGCGTGAGATAGGCATCGCGTCCGGCTCGCACCGCGGCTTCGTAGCGGCGCACCACCGCCGCGCCGTCGGCTGTGCGCTGCGCGGCGCTGTACGGAACGGCGACCGGTCGATCGTCGTTCGATTGCGCACCGGCGCACGCGGCGAGCGTGGTGGCCAGTACGGCGAAGGTGAAAGCGTTCAGCCCGGCGTGCCGCGTCCGTCGATCCACGCCGCATCATAACGCGATGCCGCGGCGCTCACGTCCACGCCGACGCCTGCGAATCCGGGGACGATGGCGTCGCGCAGCGTCGTGACGAACAGTTCGCGCGCTTCGCGATTGGTGATCAATCCGTGCGCGCGCATACCCGGGGTGATCACTTCGTCGGTGGTGTTCTCGGCGAATCCGGGCGTCTCGATCCCGCGCGACACACCGCGAAACGAAAGCGCCGCTGCGTTCTGCACGACCTCACGAAGATCGTCGCGTCGCGTGCGCGCCATGTGACCGAGCAGCGACCATCCGATGCGCGAGTGCTGGATCTCGTCGGCGTAGATCGACTCGAACACTTTCACCACCACCGGGTCTTCGGCTTCCTCGAGAAGCAGATCGAGCAGCGCGGTGGAGTACGTCTCGGCGACGCAGCACACGAGAATCGAGTTCGCGAGTGCTTGATCGACGGGCGGCGTGCTCGGCTCGTCGGGGAGCGAAGCGGTGCCCGCAGGCGGACGTTCGCGCGAGCCGCCGTAGAGATCGGCGACGCGGCAGCAGATCTCGGTGTGCGCGATTTCATCGAGCCCGGCCGCGTAAACGGCGCTCACGACATCCGCTTCGAGGCCCGCGTTCAACACATCGAGCGCGAGCACCGCGAACGAACTGATGCCGAGATGCTCGGCACGAATGCGCGCGCGCCATGCTTTGAGCAAACGCGTGCGCGACACCTCGTCGAGCGATGCCGCTGTCGAGCGACTCCAGTCGATGTCGGGCGTGCGCGACGCCATGCGTTTCAAATGCGCGACGCGCAGTGGCGACTCGGTGGTCCACCACGGCGCGAGCGGTTCGGTGAGTTTGCGTGAGCTGCCGCGAGGCATGAGGCGGGGCGTGCGATCAGCCGAGGATGAAGCCGCGTCCGACCGGCGCGCTGTTCACGCGCGAACGACGGCGACCGCTGGTGGTCGCGGGGGCCGGGGTCGGTTCGACCGGCGCCGGGCTCGCTTCGGGTGCCGGACTGGCAGCGGCGACTTCGGTGGTGCCCGTCGCAGGGGTGCTTTCGGCGCTCGGTGCGGGGCTCCCTTCGGGTGCGGGGCTCGCGGGTGCGGGTGATGCTTCGCCACCGGCCGGTGCGGGGCTCGCGGTGTTGTCGGTCGAGGCGTTGCTTCCGCCGCAGCCGACGGTCGGAACGGCGAGCATCGCGCCGGCGATCACGACGGTGCGGAGCACATTGCGGGCAGCGCGGCTGGCGCGGGCGGAACGATCGGTCTCGGTCATCGACGTCTCCTTGCGCAGCGGTGATTCACTCGTGCGCGCGCCGGATCATCGCCGTGCGACGAACGCCGATCAAGACGCGACTCACGCGCACGACGCGCGGTGTACGCTCGCGTGCGATGGCTACAAAGCGGGCGGGTTCTACGGGCGATCACATCGTTCTCACCGGCGCGACCGGATTTCTCGGGCGCGAACTGGTTGCTGAACTCCTGGCGCGCGATCCGAACGCGACCTTCTCGCTGCTTGTGCGCGGTCGCGACGATGCCGAGTCGGCGAAACGCGCGGACGCGATGCTCACCGAAGTGCTCACCGGCGATGCACTCGAGGACGCGCGCAAACGCGTGCGCGCGGTGCGTGCGGATCTCGAGAAGGAACGCTTCGGGCTGGAGCAGGGTGCGTACGAAGATCTGGCGGCGCGCACCAATGCGGTAATCCACGGCGCCGCCTCGGTGAGCTTCACGCTGCCGCTTCCCGAAGCGCGTGCGATCAACGTCGAAGGGACGCGCCGCATGCTCGACTTCGCCCTGCGCGCGAAGGCTCGCATGGACTACATCGGCACGGCGTACGTCGCCGGCGAGCGTCGCGGGCTCGTGCGCGAGAGCGAACTCGATCTCGGCCAGGCGTTCCGCAACACCTATGAGCAGACGAAGATGGAAGCCGAAAAGCTGGTGCGAAAGCGCGCCGGCGGTCAGTCGGTCGTGATGTATCGCCCGAGCATCATCGTCGGCGATTCGGCGACCGGTCGGACCTCGAGTTTCAAAGTGCTCTACTGGCCGCTGAAGGTCTTCGCGCGCGGCCTTGTTCCGGTCGTCCCGGCGCGGCCGCGAACGCCCGTCGATGTCGTGCCGTCTGACTACGTCGTCAAAGCCATCGCGCAGATCCGCGCGAATCCCGCCAACGACGGCAAGTGCTTCCATCTCGCAGCGGGTCCCGAGCGATCGGCGCAAGTGCAGCAACTCAGCACGCTGGCGGCGGAGTTCTTCAAAGTGCGTCGTCCGCTCTTCGTGAACCCGGAGTTGTTCGTGCGTTACGGACGCCCGCTGGTCGATCGACTCGCGTGGGGAAAGCTGAAGCACGTGCTTACCACCGGACGCGTCTACACGCCGTACATGTCACTCGACATGACATTCGATACGAGCGAAGCGCGTGCGGCCCTCGCAGGGAGCGGCATCGAAGTGCCCGCCGTCGAGCGTTACTTCACGCGTCTGTTCGAGTACGCGCTCGCCACCGACTGGGGGAAGAAGTAGTCGCGCTCAGCGCAGCCAGCGCTTCAGATCGATCCCACCCTCGCGCACGTTCGCGAAGAGATCGCCCATCTTCGCGAGCCGCTTCGGCATCGTGTGGATCGTGTAGCGTGATGGATCGAGTCGCTTTGTCACCTCGCTCCAACGCAGCGGCGCCGATACCGGTGCGCCATCGACGTCGCGCGGCGAATACGGCGCCACCACGGTCTTGCCGTACGAGTTCTGATAGCAGTCGAAATACAGCCGTCCGTGACGCCGCGCCTTCATGCGTTCCATCGTCGTTTGCGGCAGCGTCGGCACCAGTGCTTCGCCGACCATCACCGCGAACGCGAGCGCGTCCTCGTGCGACTGCTTCGCGCGCAGCGGCACGAACACGTGCAGCCCGCGTTTGCCCGACGTCTTCGGAATGCTCGGTACATCATGTTTCTCGAGCCACGCATGGAGCGCGTGCGCGACCTCGATCGTCTGCTCGATGCCGTGTCCCTCGGCGGGATCGAGATCGAACACTACCCAGTCGGGATGCTCGAGCGATTCGGTTCGCGACGACCACATGTGCTGCGTGAGCGCGTTCTGCTGCGCGAACCATCGCAGGGTGTCCGGACGATCCGCGATCACGTGCCGCACGGTTCCGCCGCGCGTCGACGATGGCGTCGCGACGGTGGTCAGCCACGACGGCGCTTCGGCCCCGAGGTTCTGCCGGAACCACGATGGCTGATCGATGCCCTGGGGCCAGTGTTGCAGCGAGAGCGGTCGATCGCGGAGCGTGGGAAGCATCGCCGCCGCAACCGCGTCGAAGTACTCCGCGATGTCTTCCTTGGTGATGCCGTCACGCGGGTAGAGCACCTTGTCGGGATGCGAGAGCACGACGTCCACCGTCGCCACGGCGGCACGCACGCGCTGCGCACCGTCACTGCGCCTCAGCGTGGACTTCCGCGCAACGCGTTTGCCACGAGTGTTCATCACTTCGTGTGATGGCAGGACCCGTGCCGGTTGCGTGCAACGGGCGATGGCACTAACGAACAGCGATGATCGTCGCGCGGGGCTCGGTGCATTCGCTGCAGATCTCACGCGGTGGCGTGCCGAAGCTGCCGATCGACGGCGCGCGAATCGGCACACTCGGCGTCGAGGGTGACGTGCAACGGATGCGCAAGTTCCACGGCGGTCCCGAGCGCGCGGTCTGTCTCTGGTCGCTCGAGATCATCGATGCCTTGCGACGCGAAGGGCACGCGGTCGAGGCCGGCGCGGCGGGAGAGAACATCACCGTTCGCGGCTTGCCGTGGGACGCGGTGGTTCCGGGCGTGCAATTCGCGATCGGCGCCGAAGTGCTCCTCGAGGTCGCGAGCTACGCGGCGCCGTGCAAGACGATCGCGCATCTGTTCATCGACGAAGACAGCACCCGCATCTCGTACAAACTCCACGGCGCGGTCTCGCGCGTGTACACCCGCGTGCTGCGCGAAGGCTTCGTGGCGCCGGGCGATGGCATCGAACTCATCGCCCCGTGATGCCTACTTCACCGGTGCGCGCACGCCGTCGAGCACGAGCAGGATGAGCGACGAGTAGATCTCGCCCGTCTCGCCGAGATCGTCGCCCGCGAGAAAGCGCACCATCAAGTGCTCCACCGCGCCGACCACCGCGGTGGCCACGACACGCGGATCGATCCCCCGCACGAGGCCGTGCCGCAACGCAGCCGTCGCCAACGCGATCGCGCCCTCGCGCACTTCACGCGCGAGATTCGCGATCGGCATTCGTGCACCCACCGCCGGCGCACGCGATTCCTGGAGGTACAGCCGCACGACGTCGCCCTGTTCGAGCACCGCCTGCGTGAGTGCCATCGCGAGCGTCATGTACGGGGCCGTCACCGACTCCGGTTGCGCTTCCGAGAGCGCGCGATCGCATATCGCGAACGCCTCGCGCATGTGTTCGGTCAGCGGCGTGACGAGCGCGTCGACGAGGTCGTCCTTGTCTTCGAAGTAGCGATAGAAGCTCCCCTTCGCGACGTTGGCCTCGCGAACGATGTCGTCGATCGTCACCAGCTCGATGCCGTGCGCGAGAAAGAGACGCAGACCGGCATCGGACAAGTCCTTGGTGCGGCGCTGACGGTTCTCGTCGCGCTTTCCGCCCGCGGGACCGGGGCGTTCCTTGGGCGTGCGACGAGGACGGGGAGCAATGCGGGCGGTCGGGTCGGTGCTTGACATCGTTCTCGAGTGCATCCAAAACATGACCACACGGTCACGTTTTTCGATTCGACGAGCAGGGAGTGCGGCGATGATCGGTTTTCCGCTGGGTCTTCTGTACGCCAACGCGGGCGAGTGGCTGGTTCACAAGCATGTGCTGCACGGGCTCGGAAAGCACAAGGAGAGCTTCTTCGCTTACCACTGGCACGAGCATCATCGCGAAGCGCGGCGCAACGGCAATCACGACGTGAACTACACCCGTTCGCCGTGGTCGTCGTGGAACTCGCAGACGAAGGAACTGCTCGGTCTCGTCGGCCTCGCGTTGGCGCACGTTCCGCTGTTCCCGATCGCGCCGTGGTTCACGTCGGGCGTGTGGTTCAGCATCTGGCGTTATCACCGCGTGCATCGTCGCGCGCATCTCGATACGGCGTGGGCGCGCGAGCATCTGCCGTGGCACGTCGATCATCACCTCGGTCCGAATCAGGACTCGAACTGGTGCGTGACCTGGCCCTTCTTCGACATCCTGATGGGCACCGCCGACGCGTACATCGGGACGCAACGCGAAGTGGAAGATCAGAAGCGTGCGCAGCGAGTGAACGTCGCGCAGACCGTGATGGCGTGAGTTCTCATCGCACTTCGGGGAACGTCGCGAGGGTGTAGCTCTCGGCGGGGTTCGGAAGCATCGCGGCAGGGATGGTTGCGCCGCTGTGGTAGCGCCATCCCGTTCCGTCGTGAAAGAAGTCGGAGCGTTCGACGAACGTGCGATTGCGTCCTTTTTCGAACACGCGCGCGAGGAAGAGCACTCGTGCGAGTCCGTCCGCATCGGGCGGCGAGTGATCGAGCACGCGCAGGCCCATGTAACGGAACTGACGAAACGCATCGCGCATCTCGCGCAGCACGACGTCACGCGGACGCGCGCGGTCTTCGTGATCGGGGTGAAGAGTTTTCCACAGGTAGTCCGCGTCGCCGCGCGCATAGGCCGCGTACCTCGACCGCATCAGCGACGCTGCATCGGGAGCTTCGCGGACGCCGCGGTGAAACGGCTCGCAACACGTCGCGTAAGGCAGTCCGGATCCACAGGCACAGTCGGTTCGTAAGGCCATCGCGCGTCACGACTGTCGCACATCGCACTTCACGCCGACCGCGGTTTTGCAGCGCCGAGACGCTTCGACACGTCTGGGACCGTGTGTGAAACTCGATCGCGATGCTGACGATCGGTTCCGTACTCGACGAGCAATTCCAAGTCTCTCAGTCGCCGGAGCGGATCGCCGTCGGCGAAGCGTTCGCGGTCACCGACCCGCGCGGCGCCGCGCACACCGCGGGGATCGCATCGACGGGTGTCGAGGGCTGGGCTGTGTCCCTCGCGGACAACGAAGTGCGCGCGCCGGCGGCCGCCGCGCAGGGGCTCGCGCATCTCGTGTTCGCCGAGAGGGTCGTGGCAATCGAAGGCGGCGCCGCCGTCGAGATTCTTCCGCGCGCGGGGTTCGACGAGGTCGAGCAGTATGCGACCGGTCTCTCGGTGCAGCAGTCGCCGGGACGGGTGGTCGGGATGCTGGCCGCGCGGTTCGCGGCGATCGCCGAAGATCTCGCGGTGC
>CBIHQZ010000316.1:0-7244 GCA_966212315.1 uncultured Myxococcales bacterium | reverse complement strand
CGGCGCTCACGACCATCCTCATCGGCCGGCAGACCGGTGGTGACCTTCCGACGATCCTCGAGCGCTCCGCGGCGACGCTGCGCGAACTGGCGCGTCTCGAAGGCGTGGTTCGCACGAAGACGGCCGAAGGAAAAGCCCAGGCATACGTGCTCGGCGCGATTCCGTTCGTCGTGACCATCGTGCTCAACCTGATGGATCCCCAGTGGCTCAAGCCGCTCACCACCAGCTTCACCGGCTACCTCGTGATGACCGCCGCGGCGTCGCTCTGGACTGCGGCGGTGTTCGCGGCCCGCAAGATCCTCAACGTGGACGTCTGACATGCCCTCCTACGTCATCGGATACGCATCGCTCGGGTTCTTCGGTCTCGCGATCGGAGTCTTCGTGTACATCCTCGCGAAGAATCCGTCGGCTGCCCGTCCCGAAGTCGGGTTGCGCGGACTGAAGCGCAAGGATGCGGTCGAGAAGTCCGGGGGCTTCGCGACGATCGAACCGCTCATGCGATTCGTCGCAGGCCGCATCTCGACGCTGCCGCTCGATTCGCTCCGCGAACAAGTGCGCGGGCAACTCATCAAGGCCGGCGATTACCGCGGTCTCACCCCGGACGAGTACATCGCGCTCTCGATTCTTTCGGCGATCGGGATGCTCGGCCTCGGGGTCGCCGGCGTCGAACTCGCGAACGTGTCGGGCATGCTGGCCGTGATGATGTGCGGCCTCGGCATCATCATGCCGTACTTCGAAGTGCAGAACGAAATCGAGCGGCGCTACAAACAAGTGAACCGTGGTCTTCCGTTCGCCATCGACCTTGCGTCGCTCGCGATGGGCGCCGGTCTGGACTTCCCCGGCGCGCTCCGTCAGGTGACCGAGAAGAGCCCCGACAAGAGCGACGCGCTCTACGAAGAACTCACGCGCATTCTCAACGAGATCGACCTCGGCCGAACCCGCAAGCAAGCGCTCGAATCGTTCGGCGAGCGCTGCCCCACCGAGCCGGTGCGAGACTTCGTCGCCGCTGTCGTCCAGTCCGAGGAGAAGGGCAACCCGCTCGCGCAGGTCCTCGAGATCCAGGCCGGGATGCTTCGGATGCGCCGCACGGTCGCCGCCGAAGAGAATGCCGCGCGCGCCGGCGTACTCATGATCGGTCCGCTGATGCTGATCTTCGGCTGCATCATGCTGATCATTCTCGGTCCGTTCATCACCAACATCATCAACGGCAAGGGAATGTAATGCCGACGCCGTACGTCGAAGTCTTCACGCCCGATCAACCCACTCAGTACGTCGATCTCGTCGGCGAGCATGTCGTCGTCGGCAGCGCGATCGCGTGCCAGGTGGTGATCGAACGCTCCGAGATCTCCCGCGAGCACGTGCTGCTCAGCGCACGTCCCGAGGGATGCTACGTCGCGACTGCGCGCGGGGTGACCACGCCGGTGTTCGTGAACAACGCGGCTTTCGATCGCGGGATGGTGCCGTGGAACACCGAGCTGTTCATCGGCAACGTTCGATTGCATCTCCACGACGGCAGCGTGCCGAAGGAGATGCGCGCGGCGATCGCATCGGGGAAGAAGCAGCAGGTTCAAGGCGGAATCAATCCCGTCATTCTCGCGATGGTGCTCATCGTGATTCCGCTGCTCGCGTGGATGGTCTTGAAGACGCCCGACCAGGAAGCCAATCGCGTCACTCAGGCGCCGCCTCCATTGTTCGACGAACTCACGCGCGCGTGTCCGCAGACGGATCCGATCCAGGCGCAGACACTCGCCGCCGAGTCCGCGCGTCGTGCGCTCGCGAAGGCCGAACGCATGCCCTACCGCGTGCAAGATGGCATCGACGCCGTCAATGCCTACGCCACCGCAGCAGCTTGCTACCGTGCGACTGGCGACGCAGCGACCGCCGAGCAGCACCTCACGAGCGCGCGTGCACTCTCGGCGACGCTCAACGACGACTACCGCAATCACCAGTTCCGTCTCGAGCGCGCGCTGGAACAACAGCGTGATGCCGATGCGCTCCTCGAAGCGCGGCTCCTCAAGAACCTGACCGTGCATCGCCCGGGGCCTTACTACAACACGCTCTCGGCTCTCGAACGTCGACTCGCTCTCGCCGTCGATCAAGCGGCGACGCCCGGGGGACAGCATTGATGACCACGGCGCGCGCCGTCCTCGTCGCGGCGTGCGTGTCGTGCGCAGTGGCATGCGCCGGAAGCAACGAAGCACGACGTCGTGACCCCGATGCGCCGCTCACCGAAGCGACGCCGCAAGAGACCGTTCGCACGCTCTCGTCGGTGCAGTGGGAACCCGTCTTCAATCAGGGCGTGCAGCTCGCGAACAACGGCGACCTCGTGCGCGCCGAGCAATACCTCGCGGCGTCGATGCAGCGCGGCGCGCCGGCCGAGCGTGTGCTCCCGCGATTGCTCCGCGTGTGCGTCGCTGCGCAGCGATACCGCGCCGCCATCGAGTACGCGCGTCCGTATCTCGAACATCACCCCGACGCTTGGGCACTGCAGTACCTCCTCGCGACGATTCACATGGGACTCGGTGAACCGCAGTCCGCGCGGCAGCGGCTCGAGCTGGTGATCCACTACAATCCGCGCAACGGCGAAGCGGAATTCGCGCTCGGCAAGATCTACCACGACGACCTCGGTGATCCCGGTGCGGCCGACGAGCACTTCCGGCGCTACCTCGAAATCGAACCCGAAGGCACGCACTCCCAAGAGGCCCGCGAAGGGCTGCTCACACAGGTGCACCCGTGATTCCGAAAGAAGTCTACGAAGAGACACTGCTCGACTTCTTCACCCCCGTTCGTCGGTACTTCGAAGACGCGAAGGTCTCCGAGATCATGATCAACGGGCCGAATCAGATCTACGTCGAGCGCGGCGGAAAGCTGGAACTCACCGACGCGAAGTTCCCGAGCGCCGAGGCCCTCACGTCGGCGTTGCGCAACATCGCCCAGTACGTCGGCAAGTCCGTCGACGCGACGAATCCCATTCTCGAAGCGCGCCTCCCCGACGGATCGCGCGTCGAAGCCGTGCTCCCGCCCGCCGCGCCCGACGGGCCTCACGTCTCCATCCGTCGCTTCTTCCGCGAGACGCTCACCGTGAAACGTCTCGTCGGTTTCGGCGCACTCAGCGACGAGGCAGCAGGGATGCTCGAAGCGCTGGTGGTGCTGAAACAGAACTGCATCGTGGCCGGCGGCACCGGCTCGGGAAAGACCTCGCTGCTCAACGCGCTGAGTTCGTTCATCCCCGAAGGCGAGCGCATCGTCATCATCGAGGACTCGCGCGAAGTGCAGTTGCAACGTTCACACGTGGTGCAGCTCGAAGCGCGCCCCGGCGATGCGAAGGGCCGCGGTCACGTGTCCATCCGCGATCTGTTCCGCGCGACGCTGCGTATGCGACCCGACCGCATCGTCGTCGGCGAAATCCGCGGCGGCGAAGCGCTCGATCTCATCCAGGCCATGACCTCGGGGCACGGCGGTTGTCTTTCCACCGTGCACGCGACGTATCCCAGCGACACCATGACCCGACTCGAGACAATGGCGATGATGTCCGACGTCGAGATGCCGCTCGCCGCGATGAAGGTCCAGCTCGCGAGCGCCATCAACATGATCGTGCAGACCGGGCGTCTCTCCGACGGCTCGCGCAAGATCACGCACATCACCGAATGTCGCGGCTACGATCAGGCCACCGGCGAGTACGACCTGGTGAACATCTTCGAACGGAATGTTCTCGAGCGTCGCGAGGACGGCACGCTGGTCACCGAGCTCGTTCCCACCGGCGAACTCCCTTCGTGCACTGAAATGGTACATTCGTACGGTATGCGATACGCGGACTCGGTCTACGAAGCGGCGCAGCGTCGTGCCGCCGGGATGACGGCATGATGCCTTCGCTGTCTTCCGCAAACGCGGGGGCAGGCGCCTCGATCGAACTGACCGTCATGAACGGCCAGTCGCCGTTGCCTCGCGTCGCGTATCAGAACGGTGTCCCGCCCACACGCAGCACCGTGGGGTCCGGCAACGACGTCGAGTGGCCCGTGATCGCACCCGGGGTCGAGCCGCGCCACGCGGAGATCGCCTGGGACGGTCAGCAGGTGTGGGTTCGCGATCTCGGCTCGCAGCGCGGCACGTACGTGGGACCGCAGCGCATCGGCGGTGACTGGGTGGCGATTCAACCCGGCGCGCAGATTCGCATCGGACAAGCGATGATCGCCGCGGCCGTGGCTGCCATCGTGCCGTCCGCGCCGGGGCGCTCGGACTTCGACGACGATCAGCCGACGCAGATGGTGTCCGACGCGGTCGTGCCGTCGGCGCCGATGCAGCGACCGGCATTGCCGAAAGCACCGAGCACCGCATTCGGCGCGGGGCAGCCCGGCTCCGAGAGCACGGTCATCGTGCAGAGCCCGTTCGACGAGAGCGGCGGTGCGAAGCCTTCGTTCAGTGTCACCGATCCGCGCGGCCCCGCCGGCAATGCGGCCGTTCCGCTGCCCCGCATCGGCAAGACGCTCTCTCCGAGCGCAGGTCTCTCAGCGCCGCCTCCGCCGCTCGAAGGCCCGGATAGCGCGGAGGCGACCGTCGCGTTCGCCATCCCCGACGAACTCCCGCCCGCGCCGACCGTGAACGCCGCCACTGCTGCGCCGCCGTTCGGTGCGCCCGCGTTCGGCGCGGCGCCACCCGGTCCGCCCGCCGGTGCGAACTTGCCGTTCGGTGCGTTCGGCAGCAGCGTGTTCGGATCGATTCCGCCGCCTCCGCCGGTCGATCCGAATGCGAACCGCAAACCGCTCTTCACGCTTCCGAAGCGGACGTTGATCATGCTGGGCGCCGCGTTCGCGGCGGGTCTCGGACTGCTGGTGTTCGGCGGACACCCGCCTGCCAACGGGCCGATTCATCCGACGGCGCCCACCGTCGAGACCGACTCCACGCCGCACATGCAGTACACGCCGCCCATCGTCGGCGTGGCCGCCGGGCCTACGGGCGCGTTCCTCTCGGCAACGCAGGGCGTGCAACCGCCGCCGCCGCCCGATCCGCACGTGCGACGTCCGGTCGAACCACCGGCGCCGCCGATCGACACCGTCCCCGAGCGCATCGCGGCGAACACCCTCGCGCAGGGCCGACTGCGTGACGCGATCCCGCTCTACGATCAACTCGCGGTCGCGCATCCCGATCAACTCGTCTACGCGCACGTCGCGACCATTCTTCGCCGCAAGATCGAAGCGCAGAGTCAGCAATGTCCTCCCGGGAGTCCCCCGTCATGCGTACCGACACCACCGATTGCGCCAGCGATGGCTCCGGCAGTACCCGCAGCGCCTCCGGCCGCACCTCCTGCGGTTCCGACTGCAGCGGCGCCGCCGCCCGCACCGACGCCCGGAGCAGCACCCGCAGCGCCGATGCCGGCGGCACCGACCGTCGCGCCGATCGTTCCACCGACGGCGCCCGTCGCGGCACCCGCACCGGCCGCGCACTAGCGTTCGCATCGGTCGCGCTCGCCGCGATCGCGAGCGGTTGCGCAGGCGAACGTCCACCCGATCACTATCGCGTGACGTTCGAAGTGTTCTCCGACCTCGCACCGCTGCCGGGCGCATCGATCAGCGTGCAGCGCCGCGTGGTCACGAACACCGATGCGCGAGGGCAGGGGCGGCTCGAACTCACGGGACACGACGGCATGGTCGTTCCGGTCACCGTGCAGTGTCCCAACGGAACCCGCGGCCCCGAAGCGCCGATCGACGTGACCCTGCGAACAATGCAGGTGATCGATCAGGCCTCCGCCGCGCGCGGGATCGTGCAGCGGGTGAATTGTCCGCCCGCGGACCGAACGGTGGCGATCGTCGTTCGCACCAACGGCAAGGCCGGGATTCCGATCACGTGGCAGGGGCTCGAGGTCTCGCGCACCGATGCGACCGGTGTGGCGAATCTCACGTTTCGCGTAAGGCCGGCGCAGCAGATCCAGCTCGCACTCAACACTGGCGGCTCGTTCGCCGATCTTCGTCCGCAGTCGCCCACGCGTCAGTTCCTCGCACCCGACGCCGACGAAGTATTCGTGTGGAGTCAGGACTTCGAACTCGCGCGCCCGACGCGTCCGGTGCGGCACAGCGGCGGCGGTGGTGGCAGCACGGGCGTGCATCGCGTGACGAGCGGCGGTGGCGGCTCGCATCGCATCATCCGCATTCGTTGAAACACGGCCGCTTGACCCGATCGCCTTCGGGCAGGTACAGCCGCCGCACATGATTCGGCGCCGCGCATCCGAGGTGTCGCGCATCGAGCGGACACGTCGCCGTTGCGTGTGCGCCGCGAGCATCGCGGTCGCGTGTTTCCCCTCGATGGCCCACGCGCAGTCGAGCGCGCCTTCGTCCGAAGCGCCGTCGTCGTCGGCCCCGCTCGATGCGCCGTCGTCATCGAGTGCACCGCCGTCCAGCGAAGCCCCCGCGAGCAGTGACGCGCCGATCATGTCGGCCGTGGCAGGTCCCCCCGAAGACGCCGCGCGCGATCCGAATGCGCCGCCAGCGCCATCCGCGTCATCGTCGAGTTCGAGTCCGGCGCCTGCGTCGACGATCGCACTGGCGACGTTCGACCCGCACACGGTCATCGCGCCCGACGGGCCCGTTGCGCGTTTCGCAGGCTCGCACAGCCTCGTGATGGCGCGCGACATCGCACGCGTCCGCCCACTCGATACCGTCGAGATGCTTCGTTACATCCCCGGACTGCAGCTACGCGAAGACGACGCGTACGGCCTGCGTCCGCACTTCGCGTTGCGCGGCATGGATCCGAACGGCGGCAACAGTGTCGCAGTGTTGCAGGACGGCGTTCCGATCACGCTCGGGCCGTACGGGCAGCCGGACGTCGCGTATCTCCCGCCCATCGAACTACTCGAGCGAATCGAGGTCGTTCGCGGCACCGGCTCGATCGCGTTCGGACCGCAGACTGTCACTGGTGCGATCAACTTCGTCACGCCCGGGCCGCCCACCGGCGAAGTGATCCGCGTGCGCGCGCTCGGCGGACTTCCGCTCATGCTCGGCGCGTCGGGGATCTACGGCAACCGCATCGGCAATGCGAGCTTCCTGCTCGGCGCGGTGCGACGGCAGGGTGAAGGGCCGCGCAACGAGCCGTTCGAAATCACGCAGGTGATGGGACGATTCCGACTCGAACTCGGCCAGCGTTCCGATCTCACCGCGCGGCTCGACGTCTTCGATCAGGGTGCGCAGGTCTCGTCGGTCGGGCTCACAGCGCCGATGAATGCGAGCGGCGCTTATCGTTCGTTCGCGCTCACG
>CBIHQZ010000315.1:0-7255 GCA_966212315.1 uncultured Myxococcales bacterium | reverse complement strand
TTCGTGGGGCCGGTGGCGGTGGGATGAAGCAAGGGGATGGCCACGGTCTTGGGTGCCGTTTCGCCATCGTCCCATGATAGCGTGCCGGACCTGGCGGCGAAATCGGTCCCCGCGATAGCGCTGCCGTCGAGCGTGGCGTACTGGACAGTGGCCGGACCGGTGGAACCGCCGGTCCGTTGCACGGTGACCTCGGCGGCCGGAGCGGATTTCAGATAGGAGAGAAGCGCATCGATGGATTGCAGCGCGCCAGGCGGATGATTGCCCTTCCAGTGGCCGAGCAGGTCGAGCAGGGCCTGGGGTGTATTGACCGGACGTCCGCCGCCGAGCTGGTTCGCGGTATTGATCCCGTGGCAATTCGCGCAGGTGCGGATTTCTCCCGGCTGGAATGTCACCCAGAAGCGTTCCTTCACCTGGCTGGTGAGGTTGGCGTCGTTGTCGAGCAACTGCCAGGTGAGAGCTTTTCCGGCCGGGACAATGGCGGCGACGGAGCTGTCATCCGCGAGTTTCACGGCTCCCGGCGGGGCTCCGGGAACCTGGATGTTTTCCGCATGGCCATCGTGCATGGGGGTTGCGACGGCGCGGCGTCCGGGTGCGGGCGTCGCGCCACCGAGCAGGTAGCCCCTGCGAAGATCGGCTTGGAGAAACTGGGACCACGCGACATTGTAAACCGTGCCTGCGGTCGCTGCCGCCTGCTGCTGCGGCTCGGCCGGTTGCGTCGGATCGGCGACGACAGGCGTGGGTGCGGGCTCGACGGACGGCTGCGGTGCGACGTTCGGTTGAGGCGCAACGACTGCTTGCACGGGCGCGGGAGAAACCGACGGAGTCGGCGAAGCACTCGTGGGCGGCGCGACCGGAGCCGGCACTGGATTCGTCGCCGCCACTTGCGGCGTCGCCTCGCGAGGGTTCGTCGCGGTGGTCGTCGCCGGCGCAGGCGCATTGCGTGCGCGAAACTGCAGCCCCACGGCCGCACCGAGCGCGACCACGCCGATCATCACCAACACACCGAGCATCAACGTGCGCGAGCCGCTGCTGCGTGCCGTGCCGCTCGTCATGCCTTGCAGCGTGCTCGGATTGAACGAGTGCTCACCCGGCGGCGCACTCATGCTCGCCGGCATCGTCCCCGCGAATCCCGCGGTCTGGTGCATCGGCGCGGACTGCATCGGCATCGAGCCCGGCATCATGGCCGCGCCGTGCATCTGCGACGGCGCGAGACCGACCGGAACGGTCGTGCGCGCGACCTGCGCCGCCGCCATCGTCGTTTCCAGTGCTTCGAGCAGTTCGTTCGCGTTGCCGAACCGATCAGCCGGACGCAGCGAGAGCGCCCTGTTCAGCACCGCTTCCCACGGGCCTGCTTCGACGTTGCGCTTCGATGGGGTCGGCCGACGCGACGAGAGCGCATCGACGCACACCTCCGTGCGTTCCTTGCCGTCGTAGGGCGGCAAGTCGGTCAACAGCTCCGTGATGATCAGCGCCATCGCGTGCACGTCGGTCCACGGACCGGTGCGAGATCCGCCGATCTGCTCGGGCGCCGCATACGAGAGCGAGAACGCATTCAACGACGAGATCGTCGCGGTGTGTCCCGTCCCTGCTTCTTCGCCGTTCTCCATCGCCTTCGCGATGCCGAAGTCGAGCAGCTTGAGCACGTTCCCGCGCTTCGTGGGCACGAGCATCATGTTCGCCGGCTTGATGTCGCGATGCGCGATGCCTTCGTCGTGCGCGTAGCCGAGCGCTTCGAGCACCGGCCGCAACAACGCCAGCACTTCCTGCGGCTGCTGCCCGCCCTTGCCGCGGCGCTGCACCAGCACTTCTCGCAAGGTCGGTCCGTGCAGCCACTCGAGCGCCATCCACGGCGACATCTCGCCGGTGGGCATCGGCGAGACCCCGAAATCGAGCACCTGCACGATGTTCGGATGGCTGATGCGAACGATGGTCTTCGCTTCGCGCGCGAACGCGTCGATGAACGTCGCGCGCGCCGATTCACTGTAGTCGCCGGGGACCTTCAGGATCTTGAGCGCGATCGTGCGATCGAGCATCAAGTGCGTCCCTTGATAGAGGATCCCGAAGCCGCCTTCGGTGACGACGCGTTCCACGCGGAACTTCTGATCGAGCGTGTGCCCTACCAGATGGAATTTGTCCTGGGGCGCGGTCGCCATCGCGCGTGAACGGTAGCACGGAGTGTGCGGCGCCTCGTTCGGAACGCTGCGTTTCGCGCGGTGAAATACCTACCTCGACCGCGGCGCACGCATGAGCCGCAACGGCTCTCGATCGCGTGCTGGACCCCGTATTCGTGCGTTTCGCGGCGCGCCGTGCGCACGCGGGCTAGCTCCGATCGAGGCCCCAGCGCTGCCGGATGCGATCCTCGAGGCGTCCGAACATGAGGTGTTCACTCACCAGTCCGACCGCGACGATCACCACCATCACGCCCACGACTTGCGCCATGTCGTACAACTCGCGCCCGGTTTCGAGCACCTGACCGAGCCCGCCCGAGACGAAGAGCAATTCGCCCGCCATCAGCGATCGCCACGCGAACGTCCATCCGAGGCGCGCGCCCGAGACGATCCCCGGCAACGCGGCCGGCAACACGACGCGGCTGTACAGCTTGAAACCGCTCGCACCCATCGTGCGCGCGGCGCGGAGATAGATCGGCGACACGTTCCGCACTGCGCTCTCGGTCGCGATCGAGACCGAGAGCAGCGAGCCGAGAATGATCACCATCTGGATGGCCTTCTCGTTGAGGCCGAACCAGAGCAGCGCCACCGGCATCCAGCACACCGACGGAATCGCCTGCAGGCCGAGCACGAGCGAGCCGACGGTTTCGCGGAGGATCTTCGAACGCGCGAGACCGAATCCGAGCACCAGCCCGATGCCGAGCGACAATCCGTAACCCACCATCAGTCGCTGCATGCTCTTGCCGATGGCGCGCAAGAGAACGCCGGACTTCACACCGGCGGCGATGCTCGATGCGACTTCGGCCGGGGTGGGGAACAAGAACGAACCGACACTCGTCGCGGCGAGGTGCCATCCAGCGATCAGCAATACGAGGAACGCGAGGCGTCGCAGTGCGGTCGCCATCAGATGCCGCCGCCCTTGGAACGTTCGGGGGGAGCCTTCGCTGCTTTCGCGGCCGGCTGCCACGCTTCGTCGACTTCCTCGCGCATCACCTTCTCGATCTCGATCTTGAGCTCGGCGGTGACCGAGCCTGCGAGAAGGTGCACGTCACGATGGTCGGGATCGCGTGGTCGAAGCAGTTCGACGTCGAGCACGCGCTTCAATCGTCCGGGGCGCGTACCGAGGATCACCACGCGATCGCCGAGGCGAACCGCTTCACGAACGTTGTGCGTCACGAAGACCACCGTCTTGCGGGTCTCGAGCCACACGCGTTCGAGTTCGGCATGAAGCACGTCGCGCGTCTGCGCATCGAGCGCGGCGAACGGTTCGTCCATCAAGAGAATGGTCGGTTCGACGACGAGCGCGCGCGCCAGGGCCGCACGCTGGCGCATCCCGCCCGAGAGTTCGTGCGGCTGCGACCCGCGGAAGCGCCACAGATGCACCATGCGGAGATAGCGCTCGACCCGTTCGGCACGCTCGCTCTTGGCGACCCCTGCGATCTCGAGCGGGAACGAAATGTTCTGTTCGACCGTGAGCCACGGGAAGAGCGCGCTCTCCTGGAACATCACGGTGCGATCGGGGCCGGGGCCTTTTACCCGCGCGCCGCGCACGCGCACTTCGCCCTCGGTGGGCATCTCGAGTCCTGCGACGAGATTGAGAATGGTGCTCTTGCCACAGCCGCTCGGGCCAACGAGGCAGACGAACTGCCCATCGCCGATCGAGAGGTCGACGTTCGTGAGCGCAGGGCTTCCGTGGCGCGCGGTTTCGAACTTCTTCGTCACGCCGACCAATTCGATCGCGGGCGCTTCGCCCGGCTGGCGATACGCGTCGGTGCGGCCGGCGGCGCTCGTCGTCGACGAGTCGATGGAAGGCTTGGCGGAGGCGTTCATTACGGTGAACGAGTGATCGTTATGGTGAAGACCGCCGAGTGTCAACTCGACGCGCGTGCGGTGCGAGGGCTCAACGCCCGTACACGATCACGTTGTGATAGCGCGCCTCGATCCGTCCCGGGTTCTCGTACACATGCGGAACGTCGGCGTGGAAAAACACCGAATCACCGGCTGCGAGTTCATGCACTTCGTCGGCGACGCGAAGACGCAGCGCGCCCGTGAGGACGATGAGCGTCTCGGTCGTGCCCTTGGCGTGCGGTTCGGACGTGCTCACACCGCGGGGCGCGATACGAAGCTCGTACATCTCGACGTTCGGCGACGCCCCCGCGGGCATCATCGGGCGGCTCTCCATGCGGCCATCGGAGGACCGCAATACCTGCTGATCGCCGCGACGAAGCACGCGCACGCGCTCGACCCGCTCGTCGCCGAGCAACGCCGCGAACGGCACGCCGAGCCCTGCTGCGATCTTCCAGAGGATCGCGATCGTGGGATTGGTCTTGGCCGTCTCGATCTGCGAGAGGCTCGCGCGAGAAACACCGGACCGCGCCGCGAGGTCGTCGAGCGAGAACGCACGCACCTTGCGCAGATGGCGAACGTTGTCCGCGACCCTTCGTGTCAGCTCGGCCGCACCGATTTCGTCGCCACCGGCGAGTTCGGCAAGCTCGTTCGTGGCGGGCTCCGCTTCGGCGACTCGTGGATTGCGCTTTGACAACGTCGACACCTTCGGCATATTGGATCTCCATCCAGTATACGGAACCGCGCCAGCCGGCGCGACGCCGAAAGTAACATCCGGGATGACTGATTCGAAATCCGAGCGCGGCGCGATCGTCTGGTTCACTGGACTGTCGGGGGCTGGCAAGTCGACGCTATCGGAAGCGGTTGCGCCTCGGTTGCGAGCGCTGGGCAAACGAGTCGAAGTGCTCGACGGCGACATGGTGCGTACGCATCTGTCCAAGGGCCTCGGATTCTCGCGCGAAGATCGCGACACCAACGTGCAGCGGATCGGCTTCGTGGCGCATCTGCTCGCCCGCAACGGTGTGTTCGTTCTCACCGCGGCCATCTCGCCCTACCGCGCGTCGCGCGCGTGGGTGCGCGAGATCGCCGCCGGCAGCTTCGTCGAAGTGTTCGTGAACGCGCCGCTCGAGAAGTGCATCGAGCGCGACGTGAAGGGTCTCTACAAGAAGGCGATCGCCGGCGAGATCCCGTTGTTCACGGGTGTGAGCGATCCCTATGAACCGCCAACCGCGCCCGAACTCGAAGTTCGCACCGCGGAAGAATCCATCGAGAAGAGCGTCGAGCGCGTGATCGAAACGCTGCGCGGCCGCGGTCTTCTGCAACCGGAGTGATCATGTCCGAACAGCCGTACCTCCCCCGTTTTGGAAGCAAGGCCGACGTCGATGAGTTCGTGAAGGTGCTCGAGCAATTCGAGCGCGGCGAACTCACCCCCGACAAGTTCCGCAGCTTTCGTCTGACTCGCGGCGTGTACGGCCAGCGACAGATGGACGTGCAGATGATCCGCGTGAAGATCCCGCAGGGGGTGCTCGGGCCGGAGCAGCTCGAGTCGATCGCCGAGGTCACCGAGCTGTACTCGCGGAGTCTTTGTCACCTCACGACGCGGCAGAACATTCAGCTGCACTTCGTGAAGCTCTCGAACGTCGAAGCGGCGCTGCGCAAGCTCGAGGCGGTCGGTCTGACGACCCGCGAGGCGTGCGGAAACACCGTGCGCAACGTGACCGCCGATCCGATGGCGGGGCTCACGAAAGACTCTCTCTTCGACGTGCGTCCCTACGGCGAGGCGATCACGCGGCACTTCCTGCGTGCGGACTACGACCAATCGCTGCCGCGCAAGTTCAAGATCTCGTTCTCGTCGTCGGAAGCCGACGAAGCGTTCGGCGCGATCAACGACATCGGTCTGATCGCGCGATTCCGTGACGGCAAGCGTGGCTTCAAGATGGTCGCTGCCGGCGGTCTCAGCACCACGCCGCAGAATGCGATCACGCTCCACGAGTTCCTCCCGGCGGAAGAGCTGCTCGATGCGTGCGAAGCGGTGGTGCGCCTCTTCGATCGCTTCGGCAATCGCGACAACAAGCACCGCGCGCGTCTGAAGTACGTGCTCAAGAAGTTCGGCGCGGAGAAGTTCGTCGCCGCGTATCACGAGGAGCGCGCCGCGGTTGCCGCGCGTGGTGGCACGAAGCTGAGCGACATTCCCACGCTCGCGGATCCGCCCCCGCCGCCGCGTCAGGACAAGGAAGACGAGAGCGCGCTCACGAAGGTTCGCGGGCCCGGTTATCTCGGCTGGCGTGCGAGCAACGTGGTGAACCAGGTTCACGAGGGGTACGCCGCGGTCTACGTACGACTGATCCTCGGCGACGTCACCGCGCCGCAATTGCGCGGTCTCGCGAACATCGCGCGTCGTTTCGGCGACGGCACGATTCGCACGACGCTCGAGCAGAACTTCCTGCTTCGCTTCGTCCCCATCGGTCAGCTCCCGGCCCTGTACGCCGCGCTCGATGCGCAAGGACTCGCGAAGGCCGACGCACGCACCGTGACCGACGTGACTTCGTGCCCGGGCGCCGAGACCTGCGCACTTGCGGTCACGGCCTCGCGGCAACTCGCAATGACCATTCACGATCGACTCGACGCCGCCGAGGGCGCCGCGAAAGAAGCGGTTGCGCTCGGTCGCGACGCGCAGATCAAGATCAGCGGCTGCCCGAATTCGTGCGGTCAGCATCACGTCGCTGACATCGGCTGGCATGGCGCGGTGCGACGCGTGGGCGATTCGCTCGAGAAGAGTGCGCCGGTCTACCAGCTCCATCTCGGCGGCGGCGTCGATGGCGCAACCGGCGCGACGTTCGGTCGGCAGATCATCAAGGTCCCCGCACGACGCGTGGCCGAAGCCGTCGAGCGATTGCTGGTGCTCTACCGCAACGAACGCACCGCGGACGAAGCGCCGCGCGCGTTCTTCCGCCGCGTCACCGACGAAGCGGTCACGAAGCTCCTCGAGGACCTCGCTGTGCTCGATGCGAACACGCCGGCGGTAGATTTCACCGACATCGGCCAGGACTCCGGCTTCGTGGTGCAGATCGGCACCGGCGAGTGCGCGGCGTAGCGTAGTAGAGGTAGGCGCGAGACCTCACCCCGGCTGCCGCCTGAGCATTGGTCCCGAATGCGCGCGGTCGCTCGCCGAGGGATCCCGGCGGTTGAACCGGTTGAACCCGCGGCAACGACTCCTAAGCTTCGCCTCCGCGAAGCTCGCG
>CBIHQZ010000314.1:0-7279 GCA_966212315.1 uncultured Myxococcales bacterium | reverse complement strand
ACAGGTTCTCGTCGTCCGCGAAGTGACGCCCGGTAGTCGGTTCGTCGAGGATGTACACCGTGCGCCCGGTGCCGACGCGCGCGAGTTCGCGCGAGAGCTTGATGCGCTGCGCTTCGCCGCCGGAGAGCGTGGGCGAAGGCTGACCGAGCCGGATGTATCCGAGCCCCACGTCGTCGAGGGTTCGCAACGCGCGCGCGATGTCCTTGTGGTGCTCGAACAATTCGAGCGCCTCACGCACCGACAGATCCAGCACTTCGGCGATGTTCTTGTCCTTGAAACGCACGCGCAGCGTCGCGTCGTTGAAGCGCTTGCCGCGGCACGTCTCGCAGGTGACGTACACATCCGGGAGGAAGTGCATCTCGACCTGGCGCACGCCGTCGCCGCCGCACGTCTCGCAGCGCCCGCCCTTCACGTTGAACGAGAACCGCCCGGGCTCGTATCCGAACGCGCGTGCTTCGGGCGTACGCGCGAACACGTCACGGATCGAGTCGAAGATCTTCGTGTACGTCGCGGGATTCGAACGCGGCGTGCGGCCGATCGGGCGCTGATCGATGTCGATCACCTTGTCGACGTGCTCGATCCCCTTGATGTCGCGATGCGCACCCGGCGTCGCGCGCGCGCCCTGGAGCGCCCGCGCGAGTGCGGGGTACAAGATCGCGTTCACCAGCGTGCTCTTGCCAGCACCCGACACACCCGTCACGGCGGTGAACGACCCGAGCGGGAACTTCACGCTCACGTTCTTCAGGTTGTGCTCGGTCGCGCCGTTCACCGCGATGAACTTCCCGTTCCCCTTGCGACGCTCGCTCCGCATCGGGATGCGCTTGCGCCCCGAGAGATACGCGCCCGTCTGCGATGCTGCGTTCGCCATCACTTCGCGCGGCGTACCGCGTGCGACGACCTGCCCGCCGAGTTCGCCGGCGCCCGGTCCGAAGTCGACCAGGTAGTCCGCCGCGGTCATCGTCTCTTCGTCGTGCTCCACCACGATCACCGAGTTGCCGAGATCGCGCAGTCGCTGGAGCGTCGCGAGCAGCTTGCCGTTGTCGCGCTGATGCAGACCGATCGACGGCTCGTCGAGGATGTAGATCACGCCGGTGAGTTCCGAGCCGATCTGCGACGCGAGTCGGATGCGCTGGCTCTCGCCGCCCGACAGCGTGCTGGCCGCGCGATCGAGCGTGAGATAGCCGAGGCCGACGTCGAGCAGGAATCCGAGTCGCTGCAGGATCTCTTTGCGCAACTCCGCTGCGATCTGTTCCTGCGCACCGGTGAGCTTCACATCGCGCACCCACGCATGCGACTCGATGATGGTCTTGCGCGCGAGCACATCGATGCTCGCCCCCTCGATGCGCACCGCGCGACTCTGCGGACGCAATCGCGCGCCCTCGCAGTCGGGGCACGGTTTGTCCGAGAAGTAGCGCATGTAATACTGCTTCATCTCGTCGGACTCGGTGTTCTTGAACCGACGCATCAATTGATTCGTCAGCCCTTCCCACGCCTGCCCGCGTACGGATTTCGTGGACCCGTACAACACCGTGTCACGCTGCGCCTTGGTCAGCTTGTTCCACGGCTTGTCGAGATCGACGCCGAAGTTCTTGGCGACCCACTCGACCTCGTGACCGGTCCAGCCCGCCCCGCCACGTGCCATCGCACTCGCCCAGGGCGCGACTGCTCCATTGCGAATCGAAAGCGCCGGGTCGGGCACCACGAGATCGGCGTCCATCTCGGGGCGGGAGCCGAGTCCGTTGCACGCCTGACACATGCCCATCGGCGAATTGAACGAGAACGACAAGGGCGCGAGTTCTTCGAATGAGATCCCGCAATGAGGGCATGCGGTCTTTTCGCTGAACATGTGATCGGCGTCGTCGTAGACCGCGACGAGCAACCCTTCGCCTTCGCGCAGCGCGGTCTCCACCGAGTCGGTGAGACGCGGCACGATGCCCGCTTTGATCACGATGCGATCGATCACGATCTCGAGGTCGTGTTTCGACTTCTTGTCGAGCGTGACCTTCTCGGCGGAGATGTCGACCATCCGCCCGTCGACGCGCATGCGCGTGAACCCGCGCGAGCCCGCGCCCTCGATGAGATCGATGTGCTCGCCTTTTCGCTGCCGCACGATCGGCGCGAGGAGTTGCACTTTCTTCCCCTCGGGAAGCGATGCGAGCGACGTCACGATGTCCTGCGCCGACTGCCCGCTCACGCGACGCCCGCACTGATGGCAGTGCTGCGTGCCGATGCGCGCGAAGAGCACGCGCAGGTAGTCGTGGATCTCGGTCACCGTGCCGACGGTCGACCGCGGATTGCTCGACGCGGATTTCTGCTCGATCGAGATCGTGGGCGAGAGCCCGCGGATCGTGTCGTACTTCGGCTTCTCCATCTGCCCGAGGAACTGCCGCGCGTAGCTCGAGAGACTCTCGACGTAGCGTCGCTGCCCTTCGGCGTAGAGCGTGTCGAATGCGAGCGACGACTTACCGCTCCCCGACACGCCGGTGAACACGACCAGGCTCTTCTTCGGGATCTCGAGATCGACGTTCTTGAGGTTGTGCTCGCGCGCGCCGCGCACGATGAGCGTCTCTGGGGTGGGCTGCTGAGTGGACATGCGTTCAGTGCTCCTAGCATGGTGCGCGACAAGTTCACCAGACCGGGCAAACGCCGCGTTTCGCTTCCCGAGGACGAGCCGGCTCGGCACCATCCGCCGATGCCGAACCTCCGCTGCGTTTCGTTGCTCGCGCTCGTCGCAACGCTCTCGACTGCATGCTCGCACCAGGGCACGACGCCGGGAGCCAGCCCCGCTCCACCGCCGTCGCAACCACCCGCCGCGTCGGAAGCGCCTTCATCGTCGCCGCCGCCTTCACTCCCTCCGTCGGGCGAGTACGACGTCAGCGTCGAGACCACCAGCGACACGTGCAATCCGCAGCCTGCGGCGCCGTTCACGCAGCGACTCACGATCGCGTCGCATCCGCGTCAGGACGCGGCAATTCTCAACGTGCCACTCGTCGTCGGACCGCCGCGCGTGCTCGATGGCGGCGTCGCGATTCCGCAGGGAGGCATGGCACGCAGCGACATCATCACGACCGTCGGATCGACGATCAACAACTCGATGCATCCGGTGCAGGCCTGCACGGCCTACACGGAAGACACCGTGTTGACGGTCACCGAGGTCTCGCACGATCGCGTTCGCCTCACGCGCACGCGCTCGTACAGCGATCCTTCGAGTTGCGCACCGACCGCGCCGCGCGCGCCGCGTCGACTCGCCAACTGCCGCCAGGAATTCTCCTACACGCTCACCCTGGTGCATTCGGCGTGCGAGTTGCCGTGCACGGGCGTGATCCATCCGGCCGACGGCGGGTACTCGCTCGATTGCGTCTGCGACGGGCATTGAGCCCGCGCGCATCGATTTGCTCCCGGATGTTACGGCGGCGGGATCACGGCGCTGTTCGCACGAACTCGCGCAAGCGTCGAACGCGCTCGACCACACAATCCCGTTCGCACTACGCTCGGCACCGATGCCGACGACATCGCCGATCGAGTTGGAGAGCAAGCCATCCGATGCGCAGATCGATCACGCGGCGAACTGGCTCTCGGTACGCTGTCACGAAAATCTCGGCGCCGAACTTCTTCTGCGCGCGCGCAGCGCACGTCCACTCGCGGCAGTGACGCTGGCGCGACGCGGCGAATCACTCTGCGGCGTGTCGGTGCTGAGCCCGAGCGGTGGTTGGTATCTCGAGGCCGCAGACTCCGAAGCGACGGCGGCACTCGTCGGTTCGATGCCCACCGAATCGCCCGTCCGTCTCACCACGGTGGCCGCGGTGCGCGACTGGGCGCTTGCGTCCATCGAAGGGCGCTGGTCGATCACGCAGCACCAGCGACTCGTGTCGATGACGTGTGTGCAGGTCACTGGCGGACGCGGACGATGGGCGACCGAGCGTGACGTCCCGCGATTGATCGAATACCAGGCGCGCTACAACGAAGAGCGCCACATGACGGCTGAAGTGAACTGGCCCGACGCGATCGCGCGCAAGCAGATCGGCGTGCTCGAAGAGAACGGCGCCGTCGTCGCGGTGGTGCGTCGCGCCGGACAGACCGCGCGCTATGCGTGCATCGGCGGGACGTTCACGTTCCCGGAGCATCGCAAGCACGGCTACGGAAAGATCCTCACGGCGTGGATGGTCGAGCGCTTGATCGACGAGTGCCCGCGCGTGCACTGCATCGTCGACGACGACAATGCACCGGCGCTGGCGTTGTATCGCGCGCTCGATTTCGGCGAGATCGGCGAGTGCTTCGTCGACTGGTTCCGCGCCGGGAAGTGAAGAGACCTCACCCCAGCTGCCGCTCGCCCCTCTCCCTCCGACGCCCGCGCGAATCGCTCGGGCCCCAAGGCGTCGTCGAGAGAGGGGCTGGAAGGATGATGGCGTAGTGGGTCAATCGTGGCGGGCCCGGGAGCAGTGCGCACCGCGTGTCGCTCGCCGCTGCATCATTCAACGCCTCGGCGAGCTGAGCCCCTCTTTCGACGACGCCTGCGTCCGGCGCGTTGCGCGGTGGCGTCGGAGGGAGAGGGGCGCGCGGCAGCGGGGGTGAGGTGTGCCCCCGTTCACACTTCGATACGCGACTCCGTGAACCCGACGCGCGCATTCCCCACGCGCACGACGAGCACGCCGGAACCCTTCACGGTCCATCCCAACGTACGCGCCGAGACACTCCCGCGACTGCGCTGGAAATAGAGCGCGAACTCACCGGAGTGCAGTCCTCGTCCCCATCCGTCCAGATGTCCTACTTCGCGCAGCGCTTCGGTCTCGCTCGCGAGCATGCAGCCGTTCTCCGCGCGCACGGTCACGTGCAGCGGTTCGTTCCACGGCAGCTTCTTCGCCTCGCCGATCACGTAGGTCGGAAGGTACCCGCGGTTCTCGAACGTCACTTCGACGCGCTTCGCATCGCCGTCGATCACACGCACGCTCTTGCGCGCGATCGAGATCGCCGGCGCGAGTGCGGCGACGCGAAGAAAGAACGCCGTCTGCGCGGCGCACACACCAGGCAGCATTTCGTAGGGCGGATTCACCATGCCGACGCGTACGTCCACGCCGCCGACATCCACCGGTCCGAGTTGCGGATGCTCGAAAGCGCGCCACGGGCGGATGACCCGCGAGTGATTGTGCTCGGCGTCCCAGCGCGCGAGCTTGATCATCTCGTCGCGAGAGATGTGGGTGTAGTGATCGACGAACGGCTTCTTTCGCTCCATTCCGATCTGCTTGAACAGATCCCATAGTTCGCAGACGAAGCCGATCGCGCCGCGTTGATGAAACGCGAAATCCGCGAGATCTCCATGGAGCGGACGATCCGGTTCATACAGGAATTCGTCGTGGCCAGAGACGGTGGGATACCCGCCGAACTCCTCGCCCCACGCGGCTATCTGACGGAACACCGCCAGGTCGCCCGGGTCCATCTTCTTGTCGGGGGCGTGGCCGAGCGGACGGATGTAAACGCCGCCGAACGTGTGAAGGTTGAACCACGCGAAGATCTCGGGGTGCTCGGTAGTGAACTCCACGACCGCGCGCGACTCGGGCTCGCTCGTCGCGTGCCGACCGGCGCCGACCTGCTCGGGTTCGGGCATCCACGACCAGGGGAAATTGCGATTGAGATCGGTGTCGTTGTCCGACAGAAAATCGGGATCAGGTACGTTGGATCCGTCGAAGTTCTCGACGATCCCCTCGGGATAGACCTTGTAGAAAGGCCCGACGTCCTCGAGCCGGCGCGGAAGCATCAGCCCCGCGAACTCGCTACTCTCGACGAACTCACCAGCTGGATCGCGCCGTCGCATGAGCATCGCCACGCCGTCGCCGTCGACATCACGCGCGAGCCACCGCGGCTTCGCTCCGTGGGGACGGCGATCGCGCGGATTCGAACGCACGTAGCGCCCCGTGGTCAGCACCGCTTCCGCGCCGTCGGGACACATGCGCGGGAGAACGTAGAAGAGAACATCACGCAGTTGCTCCCGCACGTGATCGGGCAGCGTGTGGAGCGGCGCGTTCGGATCGAGATGCATCCGCAGCGCATCCTCGGCAATGGCGAGCGCAACGCTCGAGCCGCAGACTTCCTGCGCGTGCATGTTGCCGTCGATCCACACCGATGGACGCACGCGATCGGGATCCGGGCCGACGACGAGCAAGAGCAACTCGCGCCCCTCGACCGAGGTGCCGATGCTCTTCACACGCGCGATGCGCGGAAACGCCTCGGCCCACGCGTGCAGTTGCGCGGTGATGCCGTCGTGCGTGAGGTATGTGTCGCGAAAGCCTTTGGAAAGCGATTCGAGTCGCTTCACGTCGGAATCGGCAGTGCTCATGGGGATGGAAGGCGTAGCACCTCACCCCCGCTGCCGCGCGCCCCTCTCCCTCCGTCGCGACTTCTTTTTCGCGTAACGCGGCGCGACGTCGAAAGAGGGGCTCAGTGAATCGAAGCGTGGTCGGACGGCAGCGCGGCGACGGCGTTGTCGGAGTGCGCGACGGACGACGAACGCGCTGGCTCGCCGAGCCCGAACGCCCGCGGCGCAGCACCCGCTGGCGCTCCCACCCACCCTGGCACCCTCACCCACACTGGCACCCTCACCCACGCTGCCATTTCACTCAGCCCCTCTCTCGACGACGCCTCGGGTACGCGCGATTCGCGCGGGCGTCGGAGGGAGAGGGGCGCGCGGCAGCGGGGGTGAGGTCACGCGCGAGCCGCACCGCACTCTACCCGCCGATCAGCGCCTTCAGCCGCACGATCTCCTCGGCATTCGCGCGCACCCGGAAGTGTGCCCCCTGCTCGTCGTAGCGCTCTTCCAACACGCGCGTGTGCTCGTGGATCTCCCCGAGATGCTTCTCGCGACCGTACGCCAGGAACAGCTCGTCTTCGACCATGTCGCGATCGAAGAAGGCAACGATCGTGTCGCGCAGCTTCGAGACGTCGCTCTTGTCTCTCGCACTCAGTTGGATCGCGTCGGGATACTCCGCGGTCAAAGCCGTGCGGAGGCCCTCCTCGCAACGATCGATCTTGTTGAGCAACAGGAACGACGGCGCGCCGGTTGCGCCGATCTCGCCGAGCACGCTGCGCGTGACTTCGAGTTGGGCACGAAACGTCGGGTCGCTCGCGTCGACCACGTAGAGCAGCAACGACGCTTCCAGTGCTTCGTCGAGGGTCGATCGAAACGAAGCCACCAGATCGTGCGGCAGCTTCTTGATGAACCCGACGGTGTCCGACACGAGCACCCGTGGACGAGTCTCGGGTTGCAGTGCGCGCACGGTGGTGTCGA
>CBIHQZ010000313.1:0-7280 GCA_966212315.1 uncultured Myxococcales bacterium | reverse complement strand
GCGCATGACGGTCGAGTTGGAAGTAGGTTTCGCGGCGCGCTCTGCTGTGCTCCGTTTATCGATTTGTGACCGACACCACTCATCGTCGGCGCGCGCGTGAGTCGAAGCTCCAAATCGTGAAGACTGCGTTTCTCGGAACGGGGCACGAGCACGATGAGTCACGACAGAACTCTCGGTGATCGAATCGCGCAGCTCGGCGACTCCGTCGATAGGCTGATCGCGGCGCTGCGGGCGCAACGAATGAGATACGAGATCATTCGCGACATGCGCGTAAGCGATTGCGACGAGCCCGAGGCCGTCGACGTTTCCACGCGATCGGTGCCGAACCGCGCCGGCAATTCAGAATGAGCTACGCACCGCACTGATGGTCGCAGCGTGACGTGTCGAGCAGCTTCGTGAGCGTCGGCATCACGACGCTCGCTGCGAACGCGCCGAGCCCGCGCCCGGTGCCCGAACGAATCCGTTCCTGCACATTCCACTCGTGGCGCCGCCGCGCGCAATGCGACGTACCATCAGCGCCTCGATGAATTCCGAGGGCCGATCCAACCCGGGAGACACCCACGAAGCCGCGGTCGAGGACGTGCTCGCGCTCGCGAAACCGGTTCGCGTCGTCGAGAACGTGCGCACGTTCTGGTGGCTCTCCATTCCGATCGGAATGCTCGCGGCGGTCACGGTGATCGCGCGCATCGCATCGGTGAATGTTTCGCGGCATCTCGGTCTCGGCGTCGCCGATGTCTTGCTGGCCCATGCGTTGTTGGTGGGCGGCATGGGCTGCACCTTCGTGGCGCGAGCAGCGTGGTGGCGGCAGCGAGTGAAGAGTATCCGAGCGAAGTTCAGCGAGCCCGGCTTCGTGCGAACGCGCATCGCCGACGCGCAATCGGGGCGCGTCGAACTGCTCGCCAGGATTCGCAACGCGACCGGTCACTCGGATCCGCGGCTCGCGTCCGTCACGCACGTCGCCGTCGATCATCAACGCGACGTGTACGTTCAGCGTCACCCACTCATCGGTGGCATGCACGCTCGACGACGGCTCGGGCGAGACGATCGAGGTTCCCGAGAACGCGTGCGAAGTGCTCGATCTCTTCGACGCCCCCTCGGGTTGCGCACACATCGACGACGGCGACGAAGTCGTCGTGCGCGGCGAGCTTGTGCGCGACGTGCCGCAAGACCGGAGTGGGACCCGGAGTTACCGCGACGGTCGATTCGGCGTGCGTTTCGTGGTCACCGAAACGCACGGGCCGCTGATCGCCCCAGCGAGTCTCGAGTATCCGCGCGAGCGGATCGAACGGACCGGAGTCTTCCGTCTCACGATGCGCAGCTTCCTCGCGACGACGGTTGCACTGAGTCTCTACGCAGCCCTGGTGATCCACGTGCGCCACGATCTCGTAGCAGCCGGACCCACGCTGATCATCGCAACGCTCGTTACGATGGTCACGGCCATGATCTCGTTCAGCGTGGTGCCCTGGTAGCGTTGCGGAGCGCGTATCGATCGGTCCCGCAGCCAGCTCGGCCTTGGAGACCACGGCGCGCAGCGAACCGATGCGCCATCTCGCTTCGTTGCTACGCTGTTCGCGATGTCTTCGTCGACCGTGCGGGGCCAGCGCTCGCTCTTCGGGCGCGAAGCACCACGTTGCGATCCGGCCTTCCGAACGATCCGCCGTACCGTCCTCGAACACGGCGCATGGGTGGATGTCGCGCGCGGATGGCTCGAGGGTGACTCGGTCTTGTTCGACGAACTCGAGCAAGGACTCGCGTGGCGAGCAGAAGACCGCGTCATGTACGACAAGCGCGTCGAGGTCCCGCGACTCTGCGCGACGCACACGACGAGCGACTCAGCCCGCCCTGCGATCCTCGAGCAGATGCGATCGGCCCTGAACGAGCGTTACGCGACGGCCTTCGCGCGACTCAGCTTCGCGCTCTACCGCGATGGCAGCGACAGCGTTGCGTGGCACGGGGATTACGTCGCCCGCCGTCTCCCCGAGGCGCTCGTCGCGACCGTGTCCGTCGGCGCACCGCGCAAGTTCATGCTGCGCCCCGCGGGCGGCGGCGCATCGATCTCGTTCGCCCTCGGATGGGGTGATCTCGTCGTGATGGGCGGCACGTGTCAGCGAACGTACGAGCACTGCATCCCGAAGGTCGCCGAAGCGTCCCCGCGCATCGCGATCATGTATCGGCCGGTGTGGGAATGAGCGGCGAGCCGTGCCCGAAACTCAGCCGAGGCGACCGGTCGGAACCCCCCTGGAATCGAGAGCAACCCCTCACGCGGTCACGATCGGCACCGTGAACGCGAACGTCGTCCCCGCGCCCGGCGTGCTCTCGGCCGTGATCGACCCGCCGTGCCGCTCGACGATCCCACGCGCGATGGCGAGCCCGAGTCCCGTTCCAGCCTTGGCAGTCTCGGTCGCTTGCCAGAAGCGGTCGAACACATGCGGCAGCTGATCCGCCGGGATGCCGACCCCGGTGTCCGTCACCGTGAACCGCACCAGTTCGCCGCGGCGTTCGGTCGCCACGTTGATCGTTCCGTCCGCGGGCGTGAACTTCGTGGCGTTGCCGATGATGTTGACGAGGACCTGACCGATTCGCTCTTTGTCGCAAAGAACTTCGATGTGCGGTGCAGCATGAACGACGACGAGCCGAATCCGTTTCGCGTCGGCAACCGCTCGAACCATCTCCACGCTGTCTGCGCACAGCGCGTCGACGCGGTACGCCTTCGGTTCCATCGAAAGATGCCCGCTGTCGATCGCGGAGATGTCCAGGAGATCGCCGATCAGATGATCCATCCGCTGCGCCGATCGTTCGATGCGACTCAATGCCGAAAGCGCATCGTCGCTCTCGGGACCGCGTAGTACGTGCCGGATCGAAGTCACGCTGGTCACGATGACAGTGAGTGGATTGCGCAGGTCGTGCGAGACGGTCGCCAGCAGATCATCGCGGCGCTTCGCAGCCTGCTCGGCCTCGAGTCTCGCCTTCTGTTCGTGCGCGAGCATGCGGACTTCGTACTGGTGCGCAGCGATTCGCGCGGCCTGTCGTTCGATCATGACCCGCTGCAAATAGAGATCGATGAAGACCGCGATCTTCGACTGCAGGATCGCCGGCTCGAACGGCTTCGCAATGTAGTCCACCGCGCCCGCTGCGTACGCCTTGATCAGATCATCGCGCGTCATGCTCCCGGCGCTGATGAAGATGATCGGGGTGTTCCGACTGCTGGCTCGCTGTCGGATGAAGCGCGCCGTCTCGGGGCCACTCAGACCTGGCATCATCACGTCGAGCAGGATCACCGCGAAGTCGTGCCTCAATACGAGCTTCAGGGCCTCGGCGCCCGACGACGCAGTGATGCACTCGTGCCCCAGCGGTTCGAGGACGGCGCGCAGCGCGGTGATGTTGGCAGGCCGATCATCGACCAGCAGCACCTTTGCAACCGTCGGCGGATGGTCCTCCGACCGATGGTCTCCGGGCGTCATCGCGCGGCCTCCGACTCGCTCGGTAGTGCGCGCGGACGCAGCAGTGATCGGCTTCCAGTCAGTGTCACTCCGGCCTCCGGCGCGCGAGTGCGCGGGGCTCTCAGCGTAGGGCGCGCCGCTGGTCGCGGCTATGCTCTTCGCGCTTCGAAAAGCGCGCGGTCGCAACTCGACTGTGCAATGACAGTCGAACGAGCGCTCGGCGGGGGTTTTCCCCGATTCGCACTGCGATCGACCATCAGCGAAGCGCGTTTCCCGGCGGCATGAAACCCGGTGTCGCGGCTCGTGCCGATTCGCCTACGCGGCCCTTCGCCATCACGCCGAGTCCCGCCAGCCCGAGCGCCGCGAACACCGCGGTGAGTCCGAGCAGTCCGTCGAGTTGCCAATGCGCAACAGCGGGCGCGCCGAGAAGCACGCCGATGAATTGTCCGATGCCGAGCAGGAACGAAAACAACCCCATCGCGGTTCCGCGCGAGCGGTCTTCGTCGCCGGTGAGATCCGCGAGCAGTGAAAGCGCTGCCGGTGTGATCCCGCCCTGCAGCAAGAGGCAGATCGCGGTGACGACATGGAGGCCGCGCGGCGCGCCGTGGTTCACCGCTGCGAGTACGACCGCCATGACGATCGTCGCGCTGATCGCGGTGCCGAGCATTCGCGTTCGCGCGACACGTGCACCGGCCCACGACCACAGCGCGGTTCCGACCACGTAGAGCGTGCCGACACCGGCGAGCACCAGCGTGGTTCCGCTTCCGTTGAGACTCCCCACCAGCCGTTGCGTAGGCGATCGCGCCGAGAGCATCAGCACGTACGGCATGTACTGGAGCCACAGGCCGACGAGCGCATTGGTCACGATCCACACCACCGCGAACACGATATGCCGTCGCTGCGAGAACAGCCGTCGCAGCGCAACGAGCATCGAATCGGCGTGCTCGCCCGACGCAGCGTGCGCGGGGGGCGGTGTGCGCGCGCCGGCTGCGAGTAGCGGGATCGCGAGCATATAGAGCGGCGCGAGCACCACGAGCGAGTGCGTGTCGAACCGCTCCCACAGCAACGACGCCGAGAGCATCGCGCCGACGAGCCCGGTGAGCGCCGTGATCTCGAACATTCCCATCACCCGGGTTCGCGCCTCGGGACGTCCTTCGGTTGCGCGCGAGAGAAGCGTGAGCATCGCCGGAATCGCGCATGCCGCGCTGGCGCCTTCGACGAGCCGCGCGAGGACGAGCATCGAAACGCCTGCGACGCCGCGAATACCGAGCAGAGCCATCGACGCGGCGGCCATCACGGCGGCGCTGCCGAGGATCGGAGACGCAAGGAGCACGCGCTCGGCGCCGCGCGTGTCGCAGAGACGACCCGCGATCGGCACCGCAAGAAGTCGCGTCACGTTGAACGCTGCGCCGACCAGGCCGACCATCCACGCGCCCCATGCGACCTGCGACGGCGCGAGGTGCACGGCGGCGTCGAACGCGAGCAACTGCCCCGAAAGCATGCCGCCCAGTTGCAACGCCACGTTTGCAGCGAGCAGACGCGCGACCCGGGGATTCGCGGCGCCCGCGATGTCAGTGCCGGTGCCCATGGTCGCGGGAATCGAATCGACGCTCATCGACAGTCTCCTGGTCCAGAAGTGCCCCCGCATGAGCATCGATGCGCGCCGAGGCGTCTCCGTGTCTGTGCCGGGTGCGCGATTTGGTGAGCGCACGCGGTGCGCACACGACCGCGGACGCAGCGGCCGTTTCTCCACACGGTTGTTTGGATCCCAATGATCGGGACCACCAACCGCACACACCCCGGGAACCCTTTCGGCGCACGCTGCCTCCCACGTCATGGAGGTATCGATGCGCAAGCGAGCGTCCGCGGAAGTCGAGCACGACCGGGACACCGTATGGGACACGGTCGTGATCGGCTCGGGACCCGGAGGGCTCACCGCGGCGATCGCACTCGCGCGCGCAGGTCAGCGTGTGCTCGTGGTCGAGCAGCACTATCTGCCCGGTGGATGGAGCCATAGCTTTTCACTCGAGGGCTATCGCTTCAGTCCTGGTGTGCACTACCTCGGCGACCTGGGCGAAGGCGGTTCTCTGCGCGCGCTGTACGAAGGCCTCGGCCTCGGTCACGACCTCGCGTTCCGCGAACTCAATCCCGACGGATACGACCACTATCAGATCGGCAACGATCGTCTCGACGTGCCCGCGGGTCGTGAGCGCTTCATCGCCTCGCTCCAACGACGATTCCCCGCCGAGGCCGCCGGCATCGCGCGCTACTTCGAAGTGCTCACCGCGTTGCGTGACGATCTAGAACGGGTCGGCGAATCACTGTCGTTCAGCTCGCTCCACACGATTCCTCGCCGCGCGCCGACCCTCACGCGCTGGGGGCTGCGCACGCTGGGCGATTTGCTCGCCGCGACGATCCACGACCCTCGCCTGCGCGCGTTCCTCGCGGCGAACTGCGGCAACCACGGCCTTCCGTCGGGGAGCGTCTCGCTGCCCGTGCACGCCGCGATGGTCTGCCATTACTTCACCGGTGCGTGGTACCCGATCGGCGGCGCCAAACGCATCCCGCAGGCGTACATCAAAGCGCTTCGCAAGCATCGCGGCGCGATCCGGCTCGAGGCGCCGGTCGAGCGCATCCTCGTCGAGGGCGGACACGCGTGCGGTGTCGCGCTGAAGAGCGGCGAGATCATTCGCGCACGCAACGTGGTCTCGAACGCCGACCCGTACGTCACGTACACGAAGCTCTTGCCGCGGAAGTTCGCGCCGCATCTCGCAGCGCGAGCGCTCATCTCGCAGTACTCGGTCGCGCCGATGAGTCTGTTCTGCGCGACCGACCTCGATCTCGAATCGCTCGGCATCGATTCGGGCAACTACTGGTGGCTCGCGTCGGACGACACCGACGGCATCTACCGGCGAATGGCCGCGCGCCTGCCGGACGGCGAACTCGAGGGCGTGTTCGTCGCGGCGTCGTCGCTGAAGGATCCCGAACCCGCGCGCCGGCACCATGTGCTGGAGATCTTCACGTTCGTCCCGTACGACGCGTTCGATCGCTGGAGCGATGGCACGCCGGACAACCGTGATCGCGAATACGCGGCGCTGAAGAACGACCTCGCGCAACGCATGCTGCGAGCCGCGGAGAACGTCATCCCGGGGCTCTCGCGGCGCATCGTGTTCCAGTCGGTCGGCTCGCCGCTGACCAATGAGTTCTACTGCGCATCGCCACGGGGCGCGGCGTACGGGATCGCGAAGACGCGGTGGCAGGTGGGGCCACTCGGCTTCGGCATCGAGTCGCCGGTGAAGGGTCTGTACAACTGTGGTGCGAGCACGCTCGGCCACGGGCTCGCGGGTGCATCGTTCTCGGGTCTCGTCGCCGCGCAACGCGTGCTCGGCGCGAAGTCCGCGGGCGATCTGCTCGCGGCGCCGGATGGATCGCTGCGCATCGTCGGTGCGGACGCAGTGGATGCAATCGAGGACGTGAACGTCGCGGTGGATCGGCCGTCGATTCCTGCGGCATGAGTGCGTGCGTTGGCGCGGACCTCGCCCCCGGGCTGCCGCCGCGCCCCTCTCCCTCCGACGCCAGCGCGTAACGCACGTACTCAGCGCGGGGCGCGGGCATCGAGGGAGAGGGGCACGCGCGGTCGCTCGCTGAGCCTCTCCTGTCGCTTCGCGACTGTCCTCTCCCGTAGGAACGGCGGCAGCGGGGATGAGGTCACGCGCGCACCTCCGCTGCCGCCACGCACGCCAATCCACCCGCGAGCCGCGCCCGCCCGCTCTTCACTGCCGCTTGCGCGCACGAATCACGAACATCGACCCGAACCGCATCGCCATCGCATGCCGCGCA
>CBIHQZ010000312.1:0-7288 GCA_966212315.1 uncultured Myxococcales bacterium | reverse complement strand
GCGGTCATGGCCGTTGGGGACGCGCTCCTGAAGAGCGTGGGCGATCCCGAAACGAGAGCGCGGCTCGCGAGGGTGTGGCGAGTGCACTACCCGGACGCGACGTCGGCGGAGGCGATTCGGCGGGTGATCGGCGGGTTCGTGTATTGAGCGGGGGGGCGCAGACCCCTCCCCATCACCTGCTCCTGTTGCTCGCTTGCCCCTGTCGTAGTCAAGCGTCGGGCGCCTCTGAACGGTGATTTGCCTTCGTGCGTGGAATCGCTGGGCATGAGTCGACCGTTGCCCGCGCGAGCTGTCATGCGCGCGAGGTCGGTCGTCTCACGGGTCCGGTCACGTCATCGTTCGCGCAACGATCGGGCTGCGTTGCTGGTCGCCGGTTCGGGCAGTTCTCGCTCGGGTCGGCTTTGCGCGGTCGTGAACGAGCCGCGATCAACCTGTCATGTTGGGCGTCGATAGAATCGCGCCGACTCAGCGTCGTCGAGCATCTGGTCCGTAACGAGATCCGCCTGGCGCGCCGATTACTCCCCTCGAGCGACTCAATGGTCGGATGGGCGGGTTAGGGCGTCGCCATGCGAACCGCGTTTCCAGCGTCGGCAGTCGAATGCCGCGCGGAACTTTCAGATCTGCGCACCTCCCGCGTTAGCGCGCCGCGAGCTGCGGGATTTACGCGCGATCGACTTTGGACCTGTTCGTCGCGTCGGAGCCTTGCGCGCTGCGCGCTCGCTGACCGGCGTGTACGTCAGGCGACGTGTGTCGAATAGCTTCGCGGCGTCGTATGCGACGTCGTACTTGCCGACGTGATACGCGGCCGTGAGCAGTTTGCGCATCAGCGCAACGAGCGCGCCGGTGCGTTCGTCGGCCTCGTAGCATTTGCGTTTCTGATACCAGGCGCGAGCGATCGGATCGTTCGGCACCGCCCGGAGCGCCGCGAGATACACCAGGTGTCGGACGAACGAGGGCCCGCGCTTCGTGATGTGGACGTTGCTCTTCTGCGTCCCGCTACTCGACTCGCGCATGTTGAGGCCTGCGGCTTTCAGGAACGCACGCGCGCCAGGAAAGTCTGCAGGCAATCCAATGAACGAGACGACTGCCGTCGCAGCCATCGGGCCGATCACATCGCGCATCCGTGCGATCACCTTGTCGTCCTTCACGTACTCGTGGAGTCGCTTCTCGATGACATTGCTGGCGGCGATCTCTTCGTTGAGCGTCGTCATCAGGTCGCGGAGCAGATCGCGCTCCTCGTGAAGCATTGGGATACCGAGCGTCGAGCTGGCCGATTCGACGACACCGTCGATCAGCTGACTCGAAAGCGATCCGTAACTCGCCCGCCGCAACGTGGCGCGCGCTGCGTCAGGATCGAGAGCGATCTGCTGCGGCGACGTGAACACCGCTAGAAACGTGCGCGCGCTGGCGTGTTTTCGAATCGAGAGCCACTGCTCGAATTCCGGCCAGTGCTTCGTGAGCCGAGCCTCGATCTGGTTGAACAGCGCCTCCGCGCGCTCTTCTCGGACGATGTAGCCATCCAGCATCGCGCGAATGTTTCGGCGCGCATCCGTCAGCGTCTTCCACTGCGTGCTTCCGCCGCCGAGATGCAGCTTCATCATCGTAACGGCATCCTTCTGATCGAACTGGCTCGGAACACGATCGAAGGCGCTCTTTGCGTCGTGAGTGCTCTTCGGCTGAACCATTCGGACGTCGATTCCGCAGACAGCCAGCTGATAGCGGATCGCGTCGCCGTACGTGCCCGTGGGCTCCATGAGCACCGTAAGTGCTCCGGCCCGGTGCTTCAGTCGAACGAGGAGATCGATGAACTCGCGCGTCTCGATCGGGTGTGTGAAGCGCACGATGCGCAGCACTTCGCCCCCCGCATTGCTGATCGACGCCACGAACGACGCCTTCGCTACGTCGATGGAAGCAAGCACCGGCGAGTTGACCATCGCGAGAAGCGCCGGAACGTCTAGAGACTTGATGTCGACCGATCGATATGTCCTCTTCTTTGCCATCGGGGATGACCTCCTTCGTCGACCGTATGGTCGTCTGAGGCATCCCCGACCTTGCTACCGCTGACTCCCCGAACGACACTCCGCAATGATGTCCCAAGAGTGTCGTCCGAAGAGGGGCACGCCTTCGCTCATCCCGCAGCACCATCGCGTCGCGCGTCGCCACGTGGTCTGCTGTGGTTCGCATCATGGGAAACACGTGGAGGTTCGAGCTACGGCTTCGTGAAGGGACGTACGACGGCTCTGTCGCCGCTGCCCTCGCGATCCTCGCGGATCACGGGTTCCGAACGCTCGAGACCAACGGACTCGCGACGTACTTCGACGAGAACGGCTTCGACCACACGGTCCCGGTCCGTGAGCTGGCAGCCACAATCGGGCGATCGCCCGGCTGCCATGCGTTCATCGACGCCGAGGACGATGACATCGTCTTGCTGACGTCGATGGACTCCGTCGCATTCGGCGTGCTCCGCGACTTGCGCGCCGAACGCGACGAGCGGATCGCGAACAAGTTGGATCGACTGTTCCGCGATGCGATCAACACGCTCGCGCCCCCGTTCGCTTGCGTGATGGACGAGTGCTCGCCCGAAGCGGCGTGGACAGAGTCCTTCGAGCGCCGTGCGCGCGAATACGCGGAGTCGCTCGCGGCTCGCAGCGCGCCGACGTTCCTCTCGTGGCGCACGTACTTCGACGCCTCGTGGTTCGCGCGACTCGACGAGCAGCTCTTCTGGTCGCTGGGCCCGGATTCGTGCACTCGCGAAGACTTCGCGCGCGGCGTCCTGATCACGCTCGGGGGCGACCGCCCGTGGACCGGCGATGCCGCCGTGCTGGACACCACGTTGCAAGGCTACGAGTCCCTGTTCGGTCGCTAGCCCCGCCCACCGACCGCGCGCTGATGCGACCGTCACCCCGCGAATGGCGCCGCGCGCACGCGCGCCGTACCACGCCATCGATGGCTCACATCTTCGATCCCGAAGCGCTGCACCACGTCGTTCGACCGCTCGTCGGAAAGCCGCTCGGGCAACTCGTCCCGTCGCTGATCGCGCGACTCCGCGAACGCTACCCGGGGCACGTCGCGGCCGAGCCCGAGTGGCTCTTCAACACCGCGGGCGGTGCGATGGGGCAGATGGCGGTGCTGCACTCGTCGCTCACCGAGTACCTGATCATCTTCGGCTCGCCCATCGGCACCGACGGTCACTCGGGGCGGTTTCTCGCGGACGATTGGTTCTTCGTGCTCGACGGCGAACAGTGGGCCTACACCGAGGGGACGATCGACCGCGAAGTGTATCGGCCCGGCGACGTTCATCATCTTCGGCGCGGCACCGCCAAAGGGTATCGGATGCCCGACCGATGCTTCGGACTCGAGTACGCGCGTGGCGTCATTCCGCTGATGCTTCCGTTCGGCGTGGCCGACACGCTCAGCAGCACGATGGACTTCGTCACGCTCGCGAAGACGATCCGCGTCTACGCGACGAACACGACCCGCGCGCTCCTCCAGGGCAGACGCTGAGCGTGTTCGCCATCGGCCCTCTCTGATACCGTCCGCGCCCTCCATGAGCGCCGCCTCGGACATCGTCCCCCTCCGCGAACGCAGGTACGACTGGTTCTTCATCATCGCGTTCGGCTCGTTCGCGATGACTTCGTTCCTCGCCGATGCAGTGAACGTGATCTTGAAGCCGGACCCCCAGGGCTACTTCATGGCCCGCATGGTGTTCGAACACTACGCGCGCGGCGCCGACCCGCTGCTCATCGCGAACCCCCGCTTCGTGCAGACAGGAACCGCCCTCTCGGCGTTCCTCTTCGGACCGTTCTATCTCGTGCTGATCTACGCGTTCGTGCGCGGCCGCAACTGGATCCGTGTCCCCGCGATCTTCTACGCCGGCATGATCGTCGAGAGCGTGATCCTCTATCTCTCCACCGCGATCCAAGGTGACCTCCCGCTCTTCCGGCAGGTCCTCGCGTCGACCACGTTCGACGTGCGCGCGCTGAATCTCGGCAAGGTCCTCGGCTTCAATCTTCCGTACGTCATGATCCCGATGCTCCTCGTCGCGCGCATGTGGCGAGGCAGGCCGTTCTCGCGCCGCGCGTCGCCGTAGTGGCGGCGCCGCGGCGACTTCGATTCGGAGCGTGACGCCGCTGGTCCTGCCGATGGGGAGCGCGACTCGCGACGGGCAGTGCACTCGCGTGATGCCGGGACTCACGTGCTTCACGACGTGCGAGGTGCTCGGATCGTGCGGCCTCGAGGAACAACCGTGCGAGGTCTACTGCCCTACCGCCGACGGCGCGGTGAATTACTGCAACGACGCCAACGGTCAGTTGGATCCCGACGGCTGCATGTGGAGCCGGCGCTCCGATGGCGGCACCTACGTCTTCTGTTGATGATTCGATGGCGACCCGGTCGGGTCGCACGAGAGTGGTGGAAGTGGCGAGATGTGTGATCGCTTGCGTCGAGCGCGTCGTGGGTGCGTGTCGAGTGCCGCGGTTCGATCGTGCGACGGGGCGCGTTCGCCGGGTCACTCGCCGCGTACCCGATGCCGCCGGCACGTCACGACGTGCCACCACAGGCGCGTTCTCCAGACGCGCGTTCTCAACCACTCGTTCTCCACACACTCGTTCGCCGGGTCACTCGCCGCGTACCCGATGCCGCCGGCACGTCACGACGTGCCACCACACACTCGTTCTCCACACGCGCGGTCTCGACACGCGCGTTCTCCACACGCGCGTTCTCGACACACTCGTTCTCCGGGTCGCTCGCCGCGCACCGGATGCCGCCGGCACGTCGCGACGTGCCACCAGGAACTCTCTACGCCGAGTCTCGCGGTTGGCGACGCCCCGCGAGCGTGACCATTTCGCTGGTGACGTCACCGAAACTCAGACCGTAGAGTGCACGCGATTTCGGGGGACCCAGTTACGGGGATCGAGTGATTCGCAACCTCGGTGAGCCGCATGTCGGCGACCGAATCGACCGACGAGGGAACATGGGATTCATCGAGCGCATCATCGCGTGGTTCAAGTCGCTGTTCGGCATGGGCCCGGCGCAGCTCACGGCCGCCGACAAAGAGCAGATCCGGAACGCCGAGATCCAAGGCCTCGAGGACGTCGAGGGCGCAGAGAACATCCACGTCCACGGCACCGGCGCGAACGCGAAGATCGTCCGGAGTTCGGGCAAGGCGGATCTCGTCGAAGAAGACGGCGAGTCGCAGTGGGTCAATCGCGTGAGCTACGAAGTTCCGCGTGCGAGCTGGGTCGACGACTGGGGCCCCGTTGTCACCGCCGACGACAAGGTCGTCGAGTTCAGCTACCACGAGCACGAGTTCGACAAGACGCGCGCCGGCGATCCCGACGCGGCCGAGAAGAAGATCCTCGGGTTCGGCTACCGCGACGTCGGCCACTTCTACGTCGTGCGCGGGACGATGCTGAAGTACAGCGGCACACCGACCGGAGAGCACGTCGGCGACTGCATCCTCCAGAGCCAGGAGTACATGTCCGCGGTGCTCAAGGCCCACGCGAAGGCGCGCGAAGCCGAGCAGGCCGCCGTCGCGAAGGCGAACCCGGAACTTCTCGCGCCCGTCGAAGGCGTGTCGGTCGAGATGTACGCGCAACTCGCCGCGCGCATGGCGCAGGGCCTTCCGCAGGATCAGTTGCTCGCCGCGCTCGCGCAGCACGGCGTGGACTATCCCGCGTGGGAGAAGGCGCAGGCCGTGTGGATCGATCGCATGTCGAAGGACACGACCGGGACGATCGGCACGCTCTACAGCAAGGCGTTCATGAACAGTGGGGCAGGGCAGTTCGCCGCGGCCGGTGCGGCGACGGCGGCGACCGGCTTCGACGGCACGGCGGCCAAGGGTGGCGAGCCCATCAGCTTCGACAAGTTCTGCGAAGTCGACGGCGCGATGAGCGCGTGGAGCAAGACCGGGCAGGACGTGAACGCGATGCTCAAGAGCCAGTTCGATATGACCGCCGCGGACTACTCGATGGCGAGCACGTGGTGGTGGTCGCAGATCACCGCGGACATGTCGAAGATGCCCGCGTACGACAAGAAGAAGGCCGACTTCGAGAAGAAGTACTCCGGCCCCGTTCAGAAGCACGATCAAGACATCCAGTTCTGATCGGAGATCGATCGTGTCGCAGACGATCACCGCGCTCGAGGCCCATCTCGACGCCCACGTTTCGTACGTGCGCGGCGCCGCGAAGAACCCCGGATCGTGGCCCGACGTGCAGCGGCACTACGGGCTCCCGGTCGAGCCCGCTCCATTCGGGGCGGTCTCGGCCGCGCAGGTCCACGCGGTGATGCAGGCGATCGTCCTCGGTGCGGCGCGACAACTCGAGACGACGTCCGCGCCGCCGACCGAACTCGAACGGCTCTGGCAACGACTCGGCCGCCTCGCCGCCGACGAAGCGAACGCGCAGGCCGCAACCGTCGCGCCGAAATCGAACCTCGGTCTCGGTGGCATCTTCGCGAACGCGACCGCGCATGTCGGCAAGGAGTGGTGGGCCGGCATGAAGTACGACCATGTGCTGATGGCAATCTGCCGAACGTGCGGCGCCGCTCAAGAGAAGCCGCGCGACTTCAAGTGCAGCTACTGCGGTGGCGCGCTCTTCGGCAAACCGGGTGGAGAGTCCAGATGAACATGAACGCCGAGCAAGCCGCGCTGATGGAGCGCTGGAACGCGTTTCTTCAGAAGATCGATGCGCGCCTTCGCGAACTCATCGTCGAAGCGGAAGCGGGACTCGCGGGGCTCATTCAGCAGTACCCCGAAGATTTCGCACCGATCGGCAACGCACTCTCGGGGCTCGATCACCGCGTCGCCGAACTGCGCAAGAAGATCGACGAGACGTGGGAGTCGTCGGTCGAGCCGAAGTTCAAGGACATGCGCGGCGAGAACGACTTCTTCTGGGACGCGGGCCTCGATCGCCGCAGCGATGCGCAGCTCGCGTTCGACCAGACGTGGGCGACTTGCAAGGTGCGCGCGACGACGGCGTTCTATCGCAACCTGTGGCCGCGCGCGCAGGCAGCGCTGCAGAAGCCCGTGCCGTGCAGTCGATGCGGTGGCGAGCTGACGTTGCCGACGCGCGTGTCGTCGGTGTCGGTGCCGTGCGCGTTCTGCAAAGCCGTCACGCAGGTGATTCCCGACAAGCTCGTGACGATGTGCTTCGGTGCATTCGGCGGGGCAGGGCACGTCTTCGGCGAAGAAGCCGCGCTGCCGCTCCGATTCGCCATCGATCGATTTCGCGTCGAGGTCGATCGCGCGCGCCGCGCCGCGAAGTGGGCCGCCGAGCCGGTCGAGAGCCTC
>CBIHQZ010000311.1:0-7290 GCA_966212315.1 uncultured Myxococcales bacterium | reverse complement strand
CTCGCGCGCGCTCGCGACCGTCTCGGAAATTCCCGTCATGCAAACGACGCTACCATCACGACTTCCTTCGTCCCCGGCCTGTTCGCTTTGGTCATCGTCCGTTCCCCCCGTGCGCCGCGGCGATCTCCACCCCCGGCAAGCCATAGGTTCCGACACACGTGAGGTCGGCGACCACCGGGGACTCTTCGCAGCGATCCGCGATGCGCGCGCCGTAGGTCTTGAACGCTTCGAGTGCGAGCAGCGGGTTCGTGTCGCCCGCGATGAACGCGATGTGAACCCAGTTCAACCCGTCGGCGAGCTTGAATGCGCCATAGGCGATCCCCGCCGGCGCGGTGCGCGCGAGTTCGTCGAACACATCACGTGCGAGTCGCGTGTTCTCTTCGACCCGATCGGCCTTGAGCTTGTAGCGAACGATCACCTGCCTCATGCGACGCCTCCTTCGCGAACGCGACCGCTCTCGGCCTCGCGCTTCAAGTCCGCGGCGTATTGCTCGAACGCCTGCGTGAAGTCGGGGAGCGAACCCTTGATCATCGGGAGCATCACGCCCGCGAAGACCTCGCTCATCGCGAAGTCCGTCGAACCGTCACTGCGCGGCGTGAGCAGGAACGTTCGCTCGCCCTTGAACATCGGCGCGGCGCCGTCGCTCCACACCATGCGTTGTGGCTTCTCGGCGACCGTGACCTTCGGCTTGAACACGCGGGTCGGCGCGAGCGGTACGCGCAGTGCGAGCTTCTTCCCGGCGGCGATCTCGCCTTCGATGCTGGTCACGGTGGAGTTCCAGCGAGGGAAGCCGGCCGCGTCGGTGAGCAGCGACCACACGGCATCGGGGCTCGCGGCGATGTGGATCGCGACGCGGTACTCCAGGCGAAAGGTCGAGTTCTGTTTGAGAGCCTTGCCGTCGGTTTCGGGGTTCATGCCCTGACAACGAGTGGGCCTTCCGAAAGGATGCGCTGGCGGTGTCGAATTGCATTTCGACCGGTGTTTCCCGCCTATTTACGCGATCATGGAACGTACGGGTGAAAGCTCCGCTGCCAGCGACCGGGCACCGTCTGCGGCGATCGGGTCGTGTGCGCAACAGCCTCGATACACGCCGTCATCGCATCGCGCAGCGGCGCGCCGGCGATGCGAACGGTGGTCGGCCCCTGCCCCGGCTGTTCGAACGCGAGCCCGACGAACACGTGTCGACCGTAGTGCCCGTGCTGCGTCGTGCACTGGTTGATGCCGTCTTGGAGCGCGACGCGAATCGGTTCGGTCGACGTGAACGTGGGCTCGACGGTGAGACGGGGCAGCGCGCGGTTCGGCGTTGCGGGCTGCGGCGGCGGTGCGACGAGCGGTGCGGGCGCGACGTGAGCGACTGGTACCGGTGAAGGCAGCTCGGCGTGCACGGGTTCGGAAGGAGTCGACGGCGCAGCGATCGGGGCGTTGGCTGCGAGAGCAGTCTGGCTCGGTGGCGCTGTGTTCGTGGTGGGCGGCGTCGGTGCATGCGCCGTGACTGCCGGAACGCTCGGCGCCACGCGTTGCACGACGGCCGGCGCGGTGGCCGTCGGCGATGCGACCGTGCGCTGCGCGACAACGGGCGGAGGCGACGCGGTGTCGTTGCGCGTTCGGGACGCGATCACGAAGCCCCCCGCGCCGAGTGCCGCGACGAGGGCGATGCCCGCGACGATCATCGTCGTGCGCGATCCCCGCGATCGCGCGCGCGAGGGCGTGGCTTCGAGTGGCTGCAGCGCGACGGGCGCCGATGCGGACATCGCGAACGGATCGGGCGCCGGCGATGCAACGATGCGCGGCGGCGCAATCACCGGTTGCTGCGGCAACGGCGCGAGAGGCTGTGACGTCGACGGCATCGACGCAGCGGGCTGCGAGGCGAGCGTTGCCGCGTAGGGCGAGGTCGGCTGAATCGCTGGACCGTTCACGAGCGGCGCGGTGCCCATCAGGGTCTTCTTCGCCGTGTAGGGTGCCGTCGCGTGCAGCGCAGGGGGCGGTACCGCGAGAGGTGCCGGTGCAACCATCGGTGCGGGCGCGACTTGCGGTGACATCGCTGCGCGCGCGGGTTCTGTTGTGAGCGCATTCGAAGGCGAGGGCGTGTGCTCGATGCCCAGAAGCCCGAGCGCCTCGTCGATCTCGGCATCGTCCTCGTCGGCGGGCACCGAGTCGTCGCCGCTCGCGGCGTCGTCGATGTCCCACAGGTCTCGAGGCGGCGCAGCAACCGGACGAAGCGATGTGATCGGCACGCTCTCGGGCGGCGGTCGGAGCGACGCGATCGGTGCGGTGGGATCGAGCCCCGCGCTGCGTGCGAAGTCCGCCGCGAACGCGGCCACACTCGGATAGCGAACTTCCGGATGCGGCGACCACGCGCGATGCAACGCACGCATGAGACCGACGCGACGGTCACCGACCGATGTCGGCAATGCCGGTCGCGTTCCCTGCATCATCGCGTTCACGCCCGCTTCGTCGGAGCTGAACGCACGCTCGCCGGTGAGACACTCGTGCGCGATCGACGCGAGCACGAACTGATCGACCGCGGGGCCGATCGGGCGACCTTCGTCGAAGTGTTCGGGCGCCGCATACGAACGATCGCGATCGAGTGCGGTCAGCCCGGCGCGACGCAAGGCACTCACGATCCCCGCGTCGGCGATGCGCACAGCACCCGTCGCGCGCGACACCGAGAGCGCGCGCGGCTCGAGCGCCTCGTGCGCGATCGCGGGGACCGCCGCGTGCAAGCGCGCTAACGGTTCGCTCGCGCTCAGCAACATGCGAGCGACCTCGAACGTGGAGAGCAATCGCGACGGCGTGGCGGCGAGTCGGTCGGCCAGCGTTTCGCCCTGCATCTCCTCGGTGACGACGAAGAGCGTGTCGTGTTCGATGCCGCTGGCCATCACCGGCATGAGCCCGCCGATGCGCGTGGCATCGACGATCGCGTTCCATTGCTCGCGAAGTTTCGCGAGGTCGATCTTCGCCACGACATCACGCCGGATCGCCACGATGTGCAGCTGGTGCCGCGCGCCGCGATCGGAGCCGGCGTACGTGCGCCACAGGCTGCCGGCATGGCGCTGAACGCCGAGAACGTACTCACCGAGAACCTTCGTTCCCGGCGGCATCGACGGGGGATGGGCTGCGGGCGTCACTGCGCGCAGCTTCTCATGCGACGCGGCGCGCGTGCATCACATCGTGTCGATGACGGTCGGTGTGCCGGTCAGCGTGAGATTCACTGCGCCGCCCGCGGGGGTCATCGTCGTCGCCTGTTCTCCGCCCGAAACGGTGAAAGTCCGCACGCGCACCATCGCCGCATCGGTGTGCATCGTGAACGACGCCGTCGCGCTCTCGTCGTTCATCGTGTGCGCCCACAACACGTAGCGATGACCACCATCGCCGCGAACGAACGCCGCGCCGCGCACGGTGCTCGGTACCGCGAGTGCATCGAATGCGGTCGTGTCCGCTGCTGTTCCGTCGAGCCACGTCGCGAGCCACGCGTAGGCCGTGCCTTGCGGCGCGATGCGCACGTCGCTCGGCATCTGCGCCGACGAGTAGTCGAAGTAGAGCCCCATGTACGCGAACGAGTCTTGCGAAGCGCCCATCGCCGCACCGTCGCCCTGCGCGAACCAGTCGACGCCGACCATGCCCTCGTAGTGCGCGAGGGTCATCATCTTGAGCAGGTAGTTGCTCGCGTAGAGATCACTCCCCGGATACGAGCCGAGCGCATAGCGCGGCGCGCCACTTTCGGTGACGACGTAGTTCATGTCGCCGCGGCCTGCGCCCATCAGTTGCGTGCGCATGTCGTCGCGCTGCGTGAAGAAGCCCTCGACGCCGCGGTCGCTCGAGCCGCCCCCGAACACCGGGTAGTAGTGGTAGCTGAGCACGTCGATGTACGACGCGCCGGTGTGCGGATACTCGGCATTCATCGCCCCCGCGTTCGGCTCGTCGGTGTAGCGCAGCACGGCATTGAGAAAGCTCGGATAGCCGACGCCGCCGACGGTGACCTGCGCGGTGGGATCGAAGCGATGGATGACTTCGTGGGCGATGCGCAGCGCACGGACGTACGCATAGATGGTGTCGTGCCACCAGATCATCTCCGACGGCATCGGCGCGCGCGTCGTCCATTGCTGCGTGACCTGCCAGTTGCCGCCGACCTGATCAGGCTCGTTCCACACTTCGTACACGTCGAGCACGTCGCCATAGTTCCGCGCGACGCGTTCCATGTATGCGGCCCAGTAGTTGTTCGGGTTCACGCTTCCGTCGGCGAGGAAGATCGGCTCGTACAGATTGCGCGGCGAGTAATGGTCGAGTTCCCAGTCGGGTGTGCCCGCCGGTGCTGTGGAGTGCGCAGCGCTCGGCCCGACGAGAAATACCGCGCCGTGATCGATGCCGAGCGTGCGGTAATAAGCCCAGTCGTCGACCTCGATGCGGTCGCCCCACATCGCGAGATAGCGCTCGGGGAGCGTGCCGCGAATCGAGTTCGCACCCGCGCGCTGTGACAGCTGCGCCGACTCGCGTCGATCGATGCCAGAGCCGTAGTACCCGGGGTTCACGCCGCGTCGGAATGCCATCGGTCCGAATGCGCCGCCGCTGTCGGTCGTCGTCGAGCCATCGGATCCGGTCGCGTCGGTGCCGATCGGAACGTCCATCCCGGTCGCATCCACGCGGATCGTGTCCGTGCCGTTCGCATCGACACCGTTCGTCGCGTCGCCGCCATCGTTGCCGCCGGGCGGCGTTCCGCAAGCAAAGGTCACCACCGGAACCAACGCCAACAGGGTCGACCGCAGCATGTTGTGCATACCGAGCAGTGTGCGGCAGCTGGCTTCCGTCGAACAAGGCACTCGACCGCGGCGCTTTCCGTGCGCATGAATCCGTGATGCCTGCTTGCAGCCGTCCCTGGCTCCATGGCATCGCAGGCGCTCAACAGGAGATCCACCGTGACCGACGTAGATACGAAAGCCGACAGTGCCCGTCCTCGTGACTTCCTTCGCGAGATCATCGACGCGCACCAGCAGTCCGGCACGTACGGCGGGCGCGTGGTCACACGGTTTCCGCCGGAGCCGAATGGATACCTTCACATCGGGCACGCGAAGTCGATCTGCCTGAACTTCGGGCTCGCGAAAGAGTTCGCGGGCAAGTGTCACCTCCGCATGGACGACACGAATCCGACGACGGAAGACCCCGAGTACGTCGAGTCGATCCAGGGCGATGTGCGCTGGCTCGGGTTCGACTGGGGGAAGAACTTCTTCCACGCGTCGGATTACTTCGAGCGTCTCTATCAGTACGCCGAGCAGCTCGTGAGCGAGGGCAAAGCCTACGTGTGTCCGCTCGACGAGACGTCGATGCGCGAATGGCGCGGCACGATCACCGAGCCCGGTCGACCGAGCCCCGGTCGCGACAACACGCCCGAGCAGAATCTCGATCTGCTCCGCCGCATGCGCGCGGGCGAGTTCGCGGACGGCAAGTACACGCTGCGTGCGCGAATCGACATGTCGGCCGCGAACATGAAGCTGCGCGACCCGCCCCTGTATCGCATCCGCCGCGCCGAGCATTACCGCACCGGCAACGCGTGGTGCATCTACCCGCTCTACGACTACGCGCACTGCCTCTCGGACTCGATGGAAGGGATCACGCACTCGGTGTGCACCCTCGAGTTCGAGAACAATCGCGACATCTACGATTGGTTGCTCGACAACCTGTCGACCGTGCCGAAGCCGCGGCCGCATCAGTACGAATTCGCGCGCTTGAACCTCACGTACACCGTGCTCTCGAAGCGGAAGCTGCTCGAACTCGTCGAAGGCAAGCACGTCGCGGGATGGACCGATCCGCGCATGCCGACGATCTCGGGATTGCGCCGGCGCGGCTATCGTCCCGAGGGCATTCGCGCGTTCTGCGAGACGATCGGCGTCGCGAAGACGAACAGCCTGGTGGAGATGGAGCTGCTCGAGTCGTGCATTCGTGACGACCTGAACACCATCTCGCCGCGCGTGATGTGCGTGCTCGATCCGATCAAGGTCGTGCTCGCCGATCTCGCGGAAGGCGCAGTGGAGAGCATCGACGCGCCGTACTTCCCGCCCGATGTGGGGAAGCCGGGTTCGCGTGCGGTGCCGATGACGCGCGAGATCTACATCGACCGCGACGACTTCGCGCTCGAGCCCCCGAAGGGATGGCATCGCCTCGCGCCGGGCGCCGAGGTGCGGCTGCGCCACGCGTTCGTGATCAAGTGCGACGAGGTCGTGAAGAACAGCGCGGGTGAAGTCACCGAACTGCGCTGTTCGATCGATCGCTCGCCCGACAAGAAGACCAAGGGGACGATCCACTGGGTCAGCGCGACGAAGGGTCTCGACGTCGAAGTGCGGATCTACGATCGGCTCTTCACGGTGGAACGACCCGAGGGCGGCGACGAGGACTACAAGACGTTCCTCAATCCGAACTCGCTGGTGGTGAAGCGCGGCAAAGCGGAACCGAGTCTCGCCAACGCCGTGGCACTCGATCGCTTCCAGTTCGAGCGCACGGGCTTCTTCTGCGTGGACAACGTCGACTCGAAGCCGGGTGCGTTGGTGTTCAATCGAACCGTCGCGCTGAAGGACGGATGGGCACGGCAGGTTGCGCGCACGAGCGAGGAACCGAAGGCCGCGGCGCGCGTGAGTGCACCGAAGGTCGCAGCGGCGCCGAGCGCGCCGAAAGCGCCGGCGGAACTCAGCGCGGATGCCAAAGCACTCATCGACGCGCACGGGATCAGCGTCGAAGAAGCGCGCGTGATCGCGGGCGATGCCGCATTGCGAACACTTTTCGAAGCGGCTGTGAGCGCACCGCACAATGGGCCGGCGAAACCAATCGCGGGTCTCGTCGCGAACGAACTGCAGCGCGTGGTGAAGAGCGGCGAGCGTTCGGTGGCGTCACTCCCGTTCGGCGCGAAGGAACTCGCCGAACTCGGCGCGCTCGCGGCGGATGGCACGCTGAACGCGAAGCTCGCGCGCGAGGTGCTGATCGAGCTGTGCGAAAAGGGCGGGAGCCCGCGCGCGATCGTAGCGGCGAAAGGTCTCACGCAGGTCGCCGACGCTGGCGCGCTCGAGGGATCGATCGCCCAGGTGCTCGCGCAGAAAGCGGACGTGGTCGCGCGCTATCGGGCGGGCGAGCAGAAGCTCTTCGGCGTGCTCGTCGGCGAAGTGATGCGTGCGACGGGCGGCAAGGCGAACGCGAAGCTCTTGAACGACTTGTTGCGAAAGCAGCTCGGCGCATGAGGCCACGAACGCGACGCGTGACGAAGTGGGTCGGTGCTTTCGTCGCGCTCGCGCTCGGCACAGCGGGAAT
>CBIHQZ010000310.1:0-7309 GCA_966212315.1 uncultured Myxococcales bacterium | reverse complement strand
CATCTGGAACTCACCGCCACGGGCCGATGTCGACGCCCCAGAGCGCGCGCGCGATCTCGGGGACCGGCGCGCTGCCGAAATCCATCATCGCGTCGTGGAAGGCGCCCAGCGACAAGTGCGGTCCGCCGTCGACCACCAGGTGGCGCAGCCGGTACCAGGCGTACTTGCCGTAGGTGTAGACGAACACCGTCGCGGGATTGATGCACACGCGCCGCGCTTCCATCTCCGCGCCCGGTTGCGACATGAACGCCTCCTCGCGATAGAAGCGAACCGCGTCGTCGTAGCTCGCGCCGAACACGTGCACCTGCACATCGAGATACGCGCGCGCCGCGCGCAAGAGCGCTTCCTGAATCTGATCGACGCGGGTGCGATCGTCGCCGAGCCCCTGCTCGATCATCATCTGCTCGCAGTAGTGCGCCCAGCCCTCGCCGTAGGTCCCCTGCCACAGGATCTGCCGAACCAGCGAATGCGCGTTGCGCTGATGGATGCCCTGCACGTGATGGCCCGGATAGGCCTCGTGCACCGTGGTCACTACGATCGCTTCGTTCGAGTGTTCGGTGAGGTACTCGTCGATCTCGTGCTCACTGCGCGTGGTGTCGGCCGGGGTGACGTAGAAGATCGTGCGCCGATCGACGCGCTCGAGCGGCCCCGGTGAGCTCAAGGCCGCGAACACCGTGGCGCGCAGGAACGCCGGCGTCTCGACGACGGTGAGGGTGTCGCGCGAGGCATCGATGCTCGCGATCTGGTGCGTGCGCACGAACGCGCGCACTTCGTCCTGCCGGGCGCGATACGCATCGAGCAGACCTGCTGCGGTCGGGTGCTCGTGCTTCAAGCGTTCGACGATCTGCGGAACCGTTTCGCCGGGGCGTGCGATGCGCGGCGCGACGGTGCGCATCTGCTCTTGAAGGCGCCGCACTTCGGCGAGTGCCGCATCGCGAATCTGCTCGGGCGTGTCGGTCACTCCCTCCGCGAGTCGCGCGCGTTGCATCCAGTGCTCGCGTCCGTCGTGGAAGTCGCCGGTCGCGCGCGGGAGCAGCGTGTGTTCGAGAAAGTCGCGATGGCGTTCGAGCGCGGCAGTGGCCTCGCGGGCGGCAGCGATGGCGGCGTCGCGATCGTGTGGATCGGTCGCGCGCGCGGCGAACTGCGGGACGATGTCGCGCACCATTTCGATCGAACCCGGGATCTCGCGCAATGCGACTTCCACCGCGAGGCGCGACGGATGTTCGAGCCAGTGCTCGCCCGCCGAGAGCAGTGACGGGATCGCACGCAGACGCGCGGTGGCGTTGCGGATGCGCACGTCGACGGGGGCGAAGTCGCGGAGCATGAGTTGGTAGACCGAGTCGGCGGCGAGCGAATGGAACGTGCTCGGGCGCTGAGAGAACTCGCGCCATGCGCCGAGGCGAAGAACGTCGAGCGCGATCGCGTCGTGAAGGATGCGTGCATCGAGCGCGGGGTGATCCGAGCTGTCGGGCTCGCGCGCGTCGGCGTCGGCGGGGAGTTGCGGGAAGAGGGCTTCGAGCTGCTGCTGTTCGCTCGCGAGCCAGGCGTCGAAGCGCGCCACCGCTTCGGGCGAGAGGTCGTCGAGCGCGGCGTCGTAGGTGTGGACGCCGGCGTAGGTGGCCTCGAGCGGGCTGAAGCGGTAGCGCGCGTCGAAGTACTCGCGCGCGAAGCGGTCGAAGCGGCGCGCGGGGGTCTCGCTACGGGCGGCGGGCGGAGGGTGCGGCGCGGCGGCTGCGCAGGAGAGTGAGGTGGTGAGCAGGGCGGTGAGGAGGAGGCCGGAGCGCATCGCGGGTGGTGTACCAGGACCGCGCGGCGGGCGGGGTGACGACACATGCGCGAAGCAGTTTGTGGCGGCGCGTCGTGATGCGCCCGAGTCATGCGCACGGGGTTTCGGTTCGGCGACCATGAGTGCCAATCTCAGCATCGCGCTCGCCGCGGCTGCGCCGATGGGATGACTCGCGGAGAGCGACGCGGTTACACCGGCGCGTCACGACGCGCCACCACAGCCCTGGATGGATAAGCGCGCTACCGCAGCGCAATGGCTCCGCCGTCATGCCAGCGCGTCACGACGCGCTACCGCAGCTCTGGATGGATAAGCGCGCTAGCTCTGCCCTGAGTCGATACGCGCGCCACCACCGCCCTGAACGGATACGACGCAACGGACGCGCTGGCATCTGCACGGAAGAGCGGTCGAACGAGGGCGCGGTGTTACACTGCACGTCCTACGGATGACGACGGCCGAACAACTCCCCCTCCCGCAAATCGATGCGTTTCTGCAGGAGCGATCGCTCTACAAGCTGCAACACGACAAGCGCGTCTGGGTGAACCGCACGCTGCGCATGGATCAGATCGAATGGGTCGGGTTCGACATGGACTACACCCTCGCGATCTACAAACAGGTCGAGATCGATCGCCTGTCCATCCAGGCAACCGTGAAGAAACTCGTCGACCGCGGCTACCCGCCCGAACTCGCCGAGGTGCAGTACGCGTACGAGTTCCCGGTGCGCGGTCTGCTGATCGACAAGCGCTTCGGTCACATGCTGAAAATGGACCGCTACAAGTACGTGGGGAAGGGCTACCACGGCATGCGCGAACTCTCGCGCGAGGAGCGGCGCAACCTGTATCACGCGCGCAAGGTTCGCCCCGTCGCGCCGCGCTACCACTGGATCGACACGCTCTACGCACTCCCCGAGGCCGCGCTCTACGCGGGCGCGGTGGACCTGCTCGATCGCTACGGCACGCCGGTGGACTACGCGCAGCTCTTCCAGGACATCCGTGAGTGCATCGACGAAGCGCATCGCGACGGCGCGATCGTCGATGTGATCCAGCACGACCTCCCGCGCTTCGTGCTCAAGGACAACGACCTCGCGCCGACGTTGCACAAGCTTCGCAGCGCGGGAAAGAAGCTCTTCCTGCTGACCAATTCGCGCTGGGGCTACTCCGACGCGATGATGCACTACCTGCTCGACGGGATGATGAGCGAGTACCCGTCGTGGCGGAATTACTTCGACGTGGTGGTGGTCGCCGCGACGAAGCCGGCGTTCTTCCAGGAGCGTCGTCCGTTTCTCGAACGCGTCGGCGACACGACGCATCCAGTGACGCGACTCGAGCGCGGGCACATCTACGAAGGCGGCAACCTTCGCGACTTCGAACGGATGATCCACTCGGGCGGCGACTCGGTGCTCTACGTCGGCGATCACATCTACGGCGACATTCTCCGCAGCAAGAAGGAGAGCGCCTGGCGCACCGCGATGATCGTGCAGGAGATGGCGGGCGAGAGCGTAGCGATGGAGAAGACGCGCGGCGATCTCGCGCAGCTCGACACGATGGCGCGGCAACGCGACCGGCTCGAAGACGAACTGCGTTTCCGTCAGGCGCGCTTGAAGGCAATCCTGCGCGCGCTCGAAGAGAAGGGGATCCGCGTGCCGTCCGCCGCGCGCGACAGTGGTCCGCAGGCGACCAACGGCGCGCATCCGTCGCTGGCGATCGACGGGCATGTGACGCCGATCGAAACCGCGCACGCGAGCGAGCCCGAGACCGAAGCGCCGGTCATCGCGATGGCGCCGCCCGCGAACACCCCCGGCGTGGTGCCGATTCCCGACGATGCGCTGAGCGCGCTGTCGTTCAACGTGCCGGACAACGTGCACGACCTCGAGGCCGAGCGCGTGAGCGAGAAGCGCGGGATCGAGCGTATCCGTGGGGGCTTGCGCGAACTCGACGATGCCTCGCGCAAACTGCAGCGCCAGGTCGACCAGACGTTCCATCCGTACTGGGGCTCGATCTTCAAACTCGGCGTCGAGCTCAGCTCGTTCGGCGATCAGGTCGAGAACTACGCGTGCCTCTACACTGCGCGTGTCTCGAACCTTCTCTCGTACTCACCGCTGCATTACTTCCGTTCGCCGCGCGATTACATGCCGCACGAACTTCCCTGATCACGCCGCGCCCGGCGGCATCGTCTCGCGCAACGGCAGATCGACGGTGAAGGTCGCGCCGGCGCCGCGTTCGCTCGTCACGCGCACCGAGCCGCCGTGCGCTTCCGCGATCTGCCGCACGATCCAGAGACCGAGGCCGAGGCCGCCGTAGTTCTTGGCGGGCACGGCCCGTTCGAAACGTTCGAAGACCTTCGCGTGCATCTCCGGCGGGATGCCGATGCCCTGATCGCGGAACGTCACGTGCGCCATCGTCTCGTCGGCGACCACGGTGACGTCGATCGGTTTGCCGCTGCCATACTTGAGCGCGTTGCCGAGCAGATTCGACATCACGGTGTCGAGCCGCGCCGGGTCGAAGCGACCGACGACCTGCGCATCGCCGCGCACGGTGACGACCGCGCCGGTGCGTTCGATCTGATCGCGCGCGCGGGAGATCACTTCGTTCACCAACGCGACGATGTCCATTTCCTCGCGATGGATCTCGAGCTTGCCGGTCGTGATGCGCGTGACGTCCAGCAGACTGTCGACCAGCGTCACGAGTCGATTGGTCTGCCGCGCGATCATCGCGACGGTGGCATCGGGTATCTGCGCGGCATTGGCGCTGCGGGCGGTGCGCAAGAGCATCTCGCTCTGCAGCTTGAGTGACGTGAGCGGTGTTCGCAGTTCGTGCGACGCGATCGCGAGGAACTCGTCGCGCGCGGTCACGGCCTCGCGCAATTCGGCGACCAGTTTCTCGGCGTGACGGGTGGCTTCTTCGGCCTGACGTCGCGCGTGCGCTTCGCGATCGAGCAGGAGCGAGAGACGATCGCCGTACTGCATCAGCAAGAGGAAGATCACGAACGTCGTGGCCGCGGGGCCGGTCGCACGCAACGCGGCCAGTGCAATCGACGGCGGCTGGATCGGTTGCGGCACGAGCGACGAAATCACGCCCGTGAGCACGGAGACGCACACGCTCGCGATCATCAGGTTCCGCAACTGCGAAGGGCGCACGTAACCGAGCACCGCGGTCACCGCGAGGACGACCACCAGCGCGACCGCCGCGGCGCCGTAGGGGACGATCATGGCGAGTGGAACGGTCATCGCGAGCGTGCCGACCGCGACGAGTTGCGCTGCGACGTCGAGTCGATTGCGATGCGCGTATCGCAGCCCGAGTGCGCCGATGACGAAGAACCCACCGAGCGTGAGTGAGCCCCAGCGCAGGATCGAGTCGTGCCACACGACGGCACCGATCACGTTCGCAACGAGGAAGACCGCGGTAATGGCGAGAGCGATGCGGAGGAACCGTACGAAGCGGGGCGCGAGCGTTTCGTCGTCGAGTGGCGGGAGCCTGCGGGGTTGGTCCGTCATGTGTCACGGCCCGCTGGACGCGCGCTCGTTGGCCATCGAACCAGAGCGGCGCGCCGAGTGGAAGACGAACGGCAGAGAATGCGACGCGTTCCGGCGACGCGAATGTGCACGCGCCGCGTCGGGAGCCGGTCGCGACAGAATCTCGACCGATTGAAGAAATCCGTGCGTGGCCTCGTCGCGTCATTGGTTCGCGCGCGTGCGTGCTCGACGCGCTCGCACCGAATCTGAGAGCATCGCGCTCGGTTGTCGTTTCGCCGGGGAATCCGCGCGACGCACGACCCGTACAACACGACTCGGGAGGATCACGACGATGAGGGGACCGAAGCTTCTGGCTGGATGGATCGGCGCGGCCGCGCTCTGCAGCGCGTCGGTCGCGAACGCACAGCAGGTGAGTCCGCTTACGGGCGGTTTCCTCCCCGATCCGAGCCTCGCCGCGGGTGTCTCGGGCGGGCCGGTGCAGGCGCAGATGGTCAACTCGTCGTGCCGCGGTTACATCCCGACGCAGGCACAGCAGCGCGTGATGCTGCAGACGCAGATGCCGTTCTTCCGCGTGTGGGTGAACGCGGGCTCCGACACGACGCTGCTCGTTCGCGCACCGAACGGGCAGATCTTCTGCGCGGACGACACGTGGGGCACCAACCCCGGCGTCGACATCATGGGTGCGATGCCCGGCATGTACGAAGTCTTCGTCGGCAGCTACAGCCCCGGCGCGCAGGCGCCCTACACCGTCGGCTTCTCGGAGATGCGCAGCTCGACGCCGGCCAACATGGGCGCGGGCGGGATGGCAGGTCCGGGCGTCGTTGCCGTTCCGCCGCAGGGTGGGCTCGGATTCGCGCAACCCGTGCAGCCCGGGGCGGGTGCGATCGCCGTGCCGCCGCCTCAATACGGCGGACCGCGTCCTCCCTACGGCTACGGACAGACGGGCGTTCCGCTTTCGAGCGGTTTCCTCCCCGATCCGCGCATGCTGAGTGGTCTGTCGGGCGGCGCGATCGGCGCGCAGAGCATGGCGCCGCAGTGTCGCGGCTTCATCAACGCAGTGCCGAACCACACGCTCACGCTCACCACGCCGTTCAACTTCTTGCGCGTGTGGGCTCGTTCGCAATCCGACACCACGCTCTTCGTGCGCACGCCTACCGGTCAGGTGTATTGCGCAGACGACACCTACGGACTCAACCCGGGCGTCGATCTCACCGGCCTGCCGCCCGGCAACTATCAGGTGTTCGTCGGGAGCTACGCGCAGGGTCAGCGCGCGCCCTACGAACTCGGCGTGAGCGAGATGCCTTCGAGTACTCCGACCGGCGGCGTCGTGCAGCCGCAGTATCCGCAACAGCAGCCGGTCTATCCGCAGCCGCAACCGGTGTACGGGCAGCCGCAGTACCCGCAGCAGCCGGTCTACGGGCAGCCGCAGTATCCGCAGCAGGGGGGCGGCAATTACGGCACGGTCGCGCTCACCACCGGCTTCATGCCCGATCCGCAGATGCGCAGCGGCGTGTCGGGGGGACCGGTCGACGCGATGAGCCTCAATGCATCGTGCCGCGGCTACATCGACGTGCGGCCGGATCACACGATGTACCTGAACACGCCGTTCAACTTCCTGCGCGTGTACGTCGCATCGTCACAGGACACGACCCTTGTGATCCGCGGACCGCGCGGTGAGATGTACTGCGCCGACGACACGTTCGGTCTCAATCCGTCGGTCGATCTGCAGGGCGCCGCACCGGGCGCGTATCAAGTGTTCGTGGGGAGCTACTCGCAGGGCAATCAATCGCCCTACTCGATCAGCTTCACCGAGATGCCGCAGATGCACCCGTAGCAGCGCGATTGCGGGGATTACCTCACCCCCGCTGCCGCGCGCCCCTCTCCCTCGATGCCCGCGCCGGGCGCAGTCAGCGCAGGCATCGTCGAGAGAGGGGCTCGAACGATGAAGCGTGATGGGTGGACTGCAAGTGTGGTCGGGCGGCGGGAAGGATGCTCGACCTCGCGCCGCTGCTAGTGCGCCGCTGCTACCGCGCCGCCGCCGCGCGCCGATACAA
>CBIHQZ010000309.1:0-7315 GCA_966212315.1 uncultured Myxococcales bacterium | reverse complement strand
ACACGTCCAGTCGCGAACGCTTGGGTCGGGGCCCGGGATGAACGCGTGAGGCAAACCGATGAACGCCGATGAATTCCTCGCACTCGCGACGACGAATCACTTCACGAGCGAGATCGCGACGCGCTTGCCCGCACTCGAACTGCACGACGCGTGGCTCGTGTCGGGGTGTCTCTTCCAACCGGTGTGGAACGCGCTGACGAAGCGCGCGCCGACGTACGGCGTGCGTGACTACGACGTCTTCTACTTCGATCGCGATTGCTCGCGCGAAGCCGAGGAGCGAGTGGGCGAGCGTGCGACGCGTCTGTTCGCCGATCTCGGCGTACACCTCGAGCTGCGGAACCAGGCACGCGTGCATCACTGGTACGAAGCCGATTTCGGGACGCCATATCCGCCGCTCGGCTCGTCGTGCGAAGGGATCGATCGCTTCCTCGTGCGCGCGTCGATGGTGGGTGCGCGCTGCATCGCGGGCGCATGGGAGGTGTATGCGCCGTGCGGGTTCGACGACGTCGCGCAGATGATCGTTCGACCGAATCGCGCGCCGAATTTCTCGGCGACTCACTATGCGGCGAAGGCCCGGCGGTGGTCGGCGTGCTGGCCGGAGCTGAGTGTCATCGAGCCGTGAGTCCGAGAATGAACGGCGGCCCCCGGACGCCGCGCATCCGCCGAGTGCAGTCGGCGTCGACGCCACCGCGTCCTGCGTTAGACTCGACGCGTGACCGACGACGAATCGAGAGCGGCGCGCGCAGCACGACGTCGGATCGAGTGGACCGGCGGCGTCGCGAGCGACCACCGCGAAATGGACGAGGCCGATCTCGAATTTTGGGCGCGTGCGACGCCCGAAGTTCGTGTCGCGGCGGTGTCACAGCTGATGGAAGATCTCCGTCGGCTCAAGGGTGACCATGGACCTGCCCCCCGACTTCAGCGATCTGTTGGCGGAGTTCGCGCGCGAGGGCGTTGAGTTCGTCGTCGTCGGTGGATATGCGGTCGCGTTTCATGCGCGCCCCCGCGCGACGAAGGACATCGACCTCGTCATTCGCGGTAGCACCGATAACCTCGAGCGAGTCGCTCGCGCGCTTGCTCGGTTCGGCGCCCCACGCAACGTCGTCGACGCTGCGCGCACACTCGGAGATGACCAGATTCTCTACCTCGGTCAGCCGCCGCTGCGCATCGACCTGCTTCGAAGCATCGACGGCGTCGGCATTGAAACGCTGTTCGCGAACGCCGTGACGACGTCGTGGAATGGCAACGTCGTTTCGATTATTTCGATCGACGATCTCATCGCGAACAAACGCGCCGCAAACCGTCCGCAGGATCAGCTCGACGTTCGTCTCCTCGAGCGCGTGCGAGCGCGCCGATAGTCGCGCACACCGATCGCTGCCTCTACCTCTACGGCCGCAACACGCACCCGCCGATCACGTCGCCACCCCACTTCGCGCGCATCGCGTCTTTCACCTCGGCGAGCGCGAAGCGATGCGACACGTGCGGCGTGATCGCGCCCGATGCCGCCCACTCCGTCACCTGCGCAAGGCGCGGCGCGCGGATCGACGGGTCGTTCATCGTTGCGATCACCGTCGGACAGCCGAGCACATCGAGACCTTTCATCATCATCAGGTTCGTCGGGAGCATGTTGGCATTCGGCGCCCCGCGCTGGCCTTTGCCCTGCGCGACGAACGGCGTCCCGGCCCATCCGACGATGAGAAATCGCGCGCCGAACTTCACGCAGCGCATGCTCTCGATCGAGATGTCACCGCCGATGCCGTCGTACACGACGTCGACCCCGCGCCCGCCGGTGAGTGCTTTCACGTCGTCGCGAAATGCCCGCACGCCGCTCGCACCGTCGGCCGCGCGCGTGTTGATCACGTGATCCGCGCCCTGCTCGCGCACCACCGCGTTCTTCGCGTCGTTGCGTCCGGTCGCGATCACGGTCGCGCCGAGCAGCTTCGCGATGTGCACCGCCGCCAGCCCGGTCGAACCCGACGCGCCGTGGATGAGCACCGTTTCGCCCGCCTGCAGTCGGCCGCGCGTGATCAAGCAGTGATACGCGGTCTCGTAGTTGCCGAGCAGATTGCACGCTTGATCGAAGTCGAGCCGGTCGGGAATCGCGCGCACCGCTTCCGACGGGGCAACGCCGTACGTCGCGAACCCACCGTACGACTGATACGCGCCGGCGGACCGCGGCCCCGCGAGCAGGCCGTCGACCAGGACGCGATCACCCACGTTCACGCGATGCCCCACGCTCGCGCCCTTCCACACCACCTCGCCCGCGTACTCGAGCCCCGGCGTGTAGGGCGGCTTCGGCATGTGCTGGTACTGGCCGCTGGTCATCAAGAGATCGACCCATCCGACCGCCGCGCTCTTCACCGCGATGAGCACGTCGTTCGCGCCGAGCGACGCGGGATCGGGGGGATTCATCGCTGCGAGCGACACGAAGCGATCGATGGCTTCGGGCGGTGTCTCGGCGAATTCGGAGACGACGACGCGTTGCCCGGGTCGAAGCGATGCAGTGCTCATCGCGCGAACGGTATCAGTACGGAAGCGCGGGGCGCTCGGCGATGCGCGTCGCGCACAGACGCGCCATGGCCATGATCGTGTGCTGCGGATTGACCCCGAGGTTGGTGGGGAACACCGAGGAGTCGACGACGAACAATCGTTCCATCTCGTGCGACTGGAAGTCCGTTCCCACCGCGCTCGTACGCGGATCGGGTCCCATGCGTGCCGCGCCGAACATGTGACTCATCATCATCGTGTATGCGCGCGAATCAGTGGGTGCGTCGTCCCAGAGCTTCAATTGATCGGGTGAGTTCATCACCGCCGGCATGCCGTGCGCACCCGGGTAGATCTCTTTCGCGCCGACCGCGAACATCATCTCGCACAGCTTCTTCAGCCCTTTGCGCGCGTTCGCCATGTCGCGCTGCGTGAGCGAGAAGCGGATCTGATCGCTGCCGAACATCTCGCCGACCGAGCCTTCGGCTTCGGAACGGATCACCACCGCCCACGCCGCCATGTGCGCGTAGTTCGCGAAGCGCTGCATCATCTCGCGGCCGACCCCGGGCAAGCGTGCACTCGCGAGTTCGGGCGGAAGCGACAGCGACTCGAGCTTGATGCGATCGCTCTCGAGGAACGCGAGTGAGTTGAAGCCCTGCGAGGCGCCGAAGTCCATGTGAACCGGACGATCGAGCGCCGCCATGATCGACACGCCCGGATGCGACTGGAAGTGCCGCCCGATCGCCTTCGCGCGCAGCCCCGAACGACGCAGCACCCCGGGCGTCTGCACCGCACTCGCGGCCACGAACACTCCGCGTCGCGCCCGCACGCGCAACGGCACCGGGCCCGCTTCCGACTTCATCGTCGCGCGCACTTCGACCGCGCGTCCGCCGTTCGTCTCGACGCGATCGACCTTCGTCGACGAGTAGATCTTGCCGCCCGCGTGCAGCGTCTTCGGGATGTACGTGATGTTCATCCCGAGCTTTTTCCCGGTGCGACATCCGGTGAGACACCCTGCCGAGCCTTCGCAGCCGACGTCGTAGCGGCGGATCACGTGCGACTCGAATCCGAGCTTCTTCGTAGCTTGCTGGAAGAGCGCGTTGTTTCCGCCGAGTGCTTCGTCGCGCACCGCGTGCACGTGCAGTTCTTCATCGAGCGCGGCGTAGTGCGGTTCGAGCACGCGCATGTTCACGTGATCGCCGAGACCGAACTCGGTCGACCATCCATCGATGACTTTTTCCGGCGCGCGCCATGCGATCGCGCTGTTCACCGTGGTGCTCCCGCCGACGCACGAGCCCTGCATCACGAGCAGAAATGATCGCCCCGTCGCGACAAAGGTCCCGGCGCCGCGAAAGAGCGTGCCCATCGCGCCGCGAAGGTCTTCGCCGAATTCGCGGGTGCGGATCCACGGCCCTTCCTCGAGAAGAATCACCGAGAAACCCGCTTCGGAGAGCACGTGCGCCACGGTCGATCCCGCCGCGCCCGAGCCGATGATCACGTAGTCCGCCGAGTCGACGGTGGGCTTGCGTGCATCGCGTCCATCGACGTGCGAGCCCTCGGGGATCGCGTCGATGTCGTCGGGAAACCGGTGCAGCGCGCGAATCGGAACGACGTTGTCCAACGCTTCGACAGCCATGACTCAAGCCCCCTTTGCGCGTGAAATACCGTAGAGCGCGCGCCCCTCGGTCGCGCCGTGCATGAGCAGCGTGCGCACCCGCGGCTCGGACCCGTACACGATTCCGGCGGATGCCTTGAGAAGGATCACCAGCTGCCGCACTACGTAGAAGCGGCTCGCATAGATCGACGCGAGAACGCGTTCGCGTTCCGCCGTGGTGAGTCGATGGAACGTCCGCCAGGTGCGCAGCAGCACGATCGACGCGAGGCCGATGACGATGATCGTGAGGCGATAGCCGAAGAGCGAGAAACGCGGCCAGATGCGCTCGATCTCGTCGAGGTAACCATCGAGGTCGCAATCGCGCACGCCGAGCGGCACGCGTGGGTCGACGCCGGCGGGATACATGGTGTCGAAGATGTCGACGAGCCAACGTCGTTCGAGGGCGGTGAACTTCATCGCGCGGATCCTTTGCGAATGGGGCGGGCGTCGCGCTCGAGGCGCTGCATGGTGACTTTGTCGAACGCTTCGATCGCGGTGCGCATCACGTCGCGGGCGCGTACGGCATCGCGCGACTCGATCAGCGCGAGCAGCGTCGCGTAGTGCTCGTTCTGGATGCGTGGGGCGGGATACATCGCGCGGAGCAGCGCTTCGTCTTCGAGCGGGAAGCGAACGATCGTGTTGAGCAGCATCTCGATCGCGATGTTCCGCGCCGCGCGTACGACCTCACGCGCCACCTCGAAGTCGCCACGCGCGAACGCGAGGGTGTCGTCGACGCGATCGGCCTGGCGCGCGATGGCAGCGCGAATCGTGACGAGGTCACTCGCGGTGTGTCGTTCGGCGGCGAGTGCGACGGTCTCGCCCACGAGAGTGCGTCGCAGGTCGAGCACATCGCCCGCGATGCGGAGATAGTCCGCGCCGCGTTCGGTACGCATCACGTGGAGCAGATCGGGGAGCACTTCCATCCCGACGTGCTCGCGGTAGTTGCGAACGTGCGAGCCGGTGCCGTGTTGCACCGCGATCAAACCGAGCGCTTCGAGTCGCGACAGCGCCGCGCGCAATGTGAGTCGGTTCACCCCGAAACGTGTGGCGAGCTCGCGTTCGGGCGGGAGCCTCGACCCTGCCGGAAGCCCTCCGCTGAGAATCTGCGTGCGGAGCTGTTCGGTCACGGCCTCGACCGCGGTGCTCTTCTCGACAGGCTTCAGGAGTAGGGTGGTCATGGCGGCGAAAGCGTCGGTGGCTGAGTGGTTCAACCACCTGACGACCGGGTGTGTACCTGCCTTCGCACCCCGATGCAAGCCCGGGATTCTCCGTCCTAACGCGTCGCCCCGTTCGCGTTGCTTGTCCGCGGCGCGGCGATCGGCGTAGTTTCGCGAGCCTCCGTGGCCCGTTCGTCGGCGGCGAAAACACAGATCACCGTGAACTTTTCATTCTTCGGCCGCCTCGGCGCGGCGATCCTCGCTTCTGCCACCGTCGCCGGCTGCGCCGTCGAAGGCGCGCCCACGCCCGATCTTTCGGGACGGGAGGTGCGTTTCACGCTGCTTCACACGGCCGACTGGCACTCGCGATTGTTCCCGTACAACCAGACCGTCTCGGTGACCGACCAGTCGCTGGGGCTGCAGCAGTCGAAGGCGCCCTTCGGTGGTGCGGCGCGCATGAACTGGCTGATCCAGCGCGAACGCGCGCATGCCGATCGCCTGCTCCATCTCGACTCGGGCGACTGTTTCCAGGGCGCGCCGATCTTCAACTTCTTCTCGGGCGAAGCCGAAGTCCGCGCCCTCGCGCACACGGGCGTCGACGGCGTCGTGATCGGCAATCACGAGTTCGATCGTGGCGCGTTGAACTTCGGCCAGCAGTTCTCGCGCTGGGCGACGTTCCCGGTCCTCGCGGCGAACTACCAGTTCGAAGATCCGACCACGCCGGGCTCCGCGGAACTCGCGCGCCTCGCGCGGCCGTACCACATCTACGACGTCCGCGGCCTCAAGGTCGGCGTCATCGGCTTCGGCAATCTCTCGTCGATCACCTCGGTGTTCGATCAGCCGAACCGCCCCGGCATCACGCCGCTCAACACCATCGAGGTCGCGCAGTTCTACATCGACATGCTGCGCGCTCAGCACGTGGATCTCATCGTCGGCGTGTCGCACCTCGGTCTCGAAGACGACGTCCGCACGATCAATCGCACCAGCGGCATCGACGTGATGCTCGGCGGGCACCTTCACATCGTGCTCAATCCGTCGCAGGTCGCGATCGATTGCCTCCCCGAAGACGAGAACGGCAATCACTTCGTTGCCGAACTCGCCTGCGACCCGGCGCACATGGAAGGTTGCGAGCCCAGCGCGTGCAATCGCGCCGCGGGTGACTGTTGCGACGCGAGCGGCGTGTGCGCGCCCGAAGGCGTGGGCAGCGGTCGCGCGTGGCGGCTCCGTCCCGGATACCGTGCGCGTGCGTGTCATCCGCGCCCCGTCGTGCTCCAGCACTCGGGCGCGTTCATGAAGTACCTCGGGCGCCTCGATCTCGTGCTCACCGACAATCCCGAGCGCATCTCGCAGACGATGATCGGCGACGCCGCGGTCGGGCAGTACGACCCCCAGGATCGCTTCGAAGTCGTCGGTCACCGCTTCACGTTGTTCCCGGTCGACAGCTCGGTGCCCGAAGAGCCGACGATGGCGCGATTGCTCGAGCCGTACGCGGTCGCGCTCGATCGCCTCGCCAACCTCGACAACCTCATCGGCTATTCACCGAACGGCGTGTCGCGCACGAACACGAACGGCGGCGACTCGCCGATGGGCAATCTCGTGACGACCGCGATGCGGCGTCGTCTCGGCGTGCAGACCGACTTCGCGCTCACGAACACCCTCGGTATCCGCGACGCGATCCCGACTGGGCCGGTGACCGTCGATCAGGTCTTCAACGTGTTCCCGTTCGACAACTCGATCACGACGATTCAGCTGTCGGGACGCGAAGTGCTCGAGCTGTTCGACTTCATCGCGCGCCGCTCGTCGGGCCGCGGGTGCAACTCGCAGGCGCAGATCGCGGGCGCGCGCACGGTCATCCAGTGCGGCGCGTGCGATCGAGACGGTCAGCCGGGTCACGACGTGGACAACACGGGCACGGAGCTGACTGCGTGTGCGGCGACGGTGAACATCGGCTTCCGTGGTGACTCACAGGCGTGCATGAACGATTCGGACTGCAACCCCGATTCGAGCGTGCCGCCGATCC
>CBIHQZ010000308.1:0-7316 GCA_966212315.1 uncultured Myxococcales bacterium | reverse complement strand
GATCCGCACCCACTGCAGTGCGGGGTCGCGCGCGTCGTCACGCAGAAGGCTCCGCAGCTCTTCCGCGATCAATTCCTGCAAACGTTGATGTCGATATCCTTCGAACGAAACTTCTTCACGACGCATTGCGAACAGCTCCGTCGCGGGAGCGGGCGTGCGGCCGCATCGACGACGCGTCTCTCGACGCGCGCGATCGATCGCTGCGGACACGCACCCTCCCGGGCACAGGCACTCAGACGATCACGCCGCACTGCGTGTCGAGCCGTGAATGCTTCGCTGCGAAGAAGCTCAGGCGCGCGGTGCGACGTGTGACACGAGGCGGTTCGTTGCAATCGGTTCCATGATCCACCTCCGTGCCGCGCAGCCGTGCGCAACGGCCCGCACCATGAGCACGCCCCCACGCTCGGTCAACCCCTGCCCAGTGCATTCCCCGAGCAAGCACTCACGACGCCGCGCACGGACAATCTGGTTGCATTGACAACCATTCATGCTGTCTCGCCCTCTGACGTCGGTGTCACCCCCGACGCGGAGAATGTCGACGACGACGTCCGAAGAACGCCTCCGCCCGCATCAGAACGCCCCGACCGCCCCCACCGCGACGCCATCTCGCGCCGAAAACGACGGCGCCCACCGAATCCGCCCGCGCGCCGGCGCGTTCACCAGCGGACTGCGTTCCATCCGGTCGCTGTAGAACAACTGCAGCAGGAATCCGGTCACGCCGACCGCCGCGCTGCCACCGATCGTCGCGCCGCCTGCGATCAGCATCGATCGGTCTCCGCCGAGCGCCAGCATCAGCACACCGCCGATCGTGCCGATCACGCCGACGATGAGTGCGCCGCGCCCGACGTTCCGCACCGCGCGCGATCCAGGATTCACGAGAATGCGTTCGCCGCTCGGATCGACACGGCCGACTTCGAGATCGCCGACATGCAGCGCGGATGCGGCGGGCGAGACGAAGACCGTGCACGGCGTTGCGCAGAGCGTTTGCAGATCGGGAACCATGTCGGGGCTCGCGACCATCCCTTCGAGATGGAATCCCACCGTCGCACTCACGCGCACCGGTCTGCCGCGCGATGCAAGGTCGACGCGGACCAGCCCGGGACGTGGCTGCAGACTCGGTTGCATCGCGGCATCGCTGGGCGGCGCGCTCGACGCGGGCGCCGGAGGTGGAAGCGCCGACGCGGGAGGCTCGCTCGATGCGATCGGCGCCCGTGGTGGCGACGACAACGGCGCACTCGATGGCGCCGCGTCGGGCGTCGACTGTGCGGCTGCCAGTGCCGGCGTGACGAACGTGATGACGAACGCGAGATGACAGGAGGCGCGGCGGGATCGCATCGGCGTGCGATGCAATGACCGCCGCTCGCGGTCAATAGAAACGAACGCGCTTATTCCTGCGTGCGCAACCCACGCAGCCGCGCACGCAGCGGCGGCTCGGTGAGAATCGTGCTCTGCGGCCCCATCCAGAACGTGTTTCCACGCCACTCGAAACGCGCCACGAACATCGCGCGGCACCACACCCACATGCCCATGAACGGCCGCGCCCACACGGCCCAGAGATACTTCATCGGGAGCACGCGCCCGCGCTCGCGCTTCATCAGGAACAGATCACCCGCGGTCTGCGCGAGCACGCCGATCGCGAACACCATCGACGAAGTGCGACCCGGCGCGAGGAGCGCGAAGAGCAGCGTGGTCACGATCGGCGAGAGGAACGGTTCGAACGCGGTCGACGGCACGGTGCGCCAGCGAATCTGCGCCCAGCGGAGATGCCGCGCGATGAATCGCTGCGCGCTCGCCTGCTGCGACACGTTCGTCACCACGTGACGGCCGAGCACGAGTTTCAGCCCCATCGCGACGATGCGCTTGAAGAGGATGATGTCTTCGCCCGAGTACTTCCCCAGCTCGTCCCAGCTCCCGAGCGCCATCAGCTTGTCGCGATGCACCAGCACAGACTTGCCGGGAAAACCCGCGAGGCCGGTGACGAGATGCGCGAGCAGACACCCGGGCGCGACGAACGCATTGAGATGCAGATTCTCGATCGCCGAACCCGCCGTCTTCTCTTCGTCGCCGACGATCGGGCTCACCACCGCGCCGATGCCTGGTTGCTGGATCTCTTCGACCATCGACGCGAGCGTGTCGGGATGAACGCGCGTGTTGCTGTCGCTCAGCCAGAAGAGTTCGTGCTTCGCGTGCGGCGCCATCGCTTCGAGGTTGTTCACCTTCGGTGACGGATGACGGCCTTCGCCCGAGAGGATCACCGCGATGTCGAGTTCGGGATGCCGCGCGCGAACCTTCTCGATGATCGGATACGCCTTGTCGTTCGCATCGCGCACACCGAACACGAGCTGCATGTTCGGATAGCGCAACGCGCAGTACGACTCGATGCACCCTTCGAGGTCGTCGTCCGCACCGGCGCACGGCTTCATGATCGACACGCCCGGCTGCGATCCCGCGCGCGGCGTATCGTCGGTCGGCGCGTGCGTGTGAATCATGTTCCGCCACGACACGACCGCGAGGACGATCGTTCCCGCGAACGCGAGGAAGCTCACGATCGAGAGCGCGAACATCACATGAAAGACGTCGAACACCATCCGCTCCTCTTGTCGCCGTCGCGAGGCGCGAACCGAACGCGCCGCCCGGGTCGCAGGCGGTCCCTTGTACGCAACAATCGTGCGCAACGCATCCATTCGGCCGCATGCTTCCGTGCGTACTTTTCGCGCCGTTTTCCGCGGCGAACTGCGTACGAAACGACGCACCCCCGAGCCGCGCGATGATCGACACGCACTGCCATCTCGACATGCCGCGATTCGACGAAGACCGAGATGCAGTCATCGCCCGCACGCGCGCAGCGGGTGTCTCGGCGCTGATCATTCCCGGCGTCGAACCCGCGCGGTGGGACCTCACCGAAGCGCTCGCGCTACCGGGTGAGCGATTCATCGCGCTCGGCATTCACCCGCAGGTCATCCCCGATCTCGACGACGCGACGATCGACGCCGGGCTCGCGGATCTTCCCGCACGGCTCCGCGGCAGTGCCGCCGTCGCGGTCGGCGAATGCGGACTCGATCGCACCATCGATCTCACGCTCGCGCCGATGGAGCGTCAGGCTCGCATTCTGCTCGAACATATCGACATCGCGACCGCTCTCGACCTCCCGCTCGTCGTTCACGTACTCCACGCGCACGACGATGCGCTCCGCGTGCTGCGCAGCCATCGCCTCCCGTCGCGGCCCGGTGTGATCCACAGTTTTTCGGGGAGCGCCGAACTCGCGCGGCAGTATCTCGCGATGGGATTTCATCTGTCGTTCGCGGGCGCCGTCACTCGCACCAACGCGCGCCGCCCTGTCGAGAGTGCGCGCGCCACGCCGCTCGATCGGCTCCTCGTCGAGACCGACGCACCCGATCAGGCCCCCACCGGCGCGTCGCCGAGCGGACCCGATGGACGTCGATGCGAACCGGCCCACCTCGGCCTCACGGTGGCCCGTCTGGCCGAGATTCACGGCATCGAACCGTCCGAGCTCGCGCGCATCACCGCGGCGAACGCCACGCGCTTGTTCCGCCTCGAGACATCGCGACCTGCGTAATCGACGTGGCAGCGCGAACACGAATTCACGCCCCCGCGCTGCACGGTTGAGCGAACGGCGACGCCTCGCACTAGACTGCCGCGCGCCATGTCCGTCTCACCGCTCGAGTCATCCGTTCATTCACCGCCCGACCTCGCAACTCTTCGCACCCATCGACGTTTCGATCGCATCGCGCGACTCGTCGGCGAAGAAGCGATGGCCCGCCTCGCACGCGCGCACGTTCTCGTCGTCGGCTGCGGCGGTGTCGGAAGTTTCGCCGCGGAAGCGCTCGCCCGATCGGGCCTCGGTCACATCACACTCGTCGACTTCGATCTCGTGTGCGTCACGAACTCGAATCGTCAGTTGCACGCGATGCGCGGGAACATCGGCAAGCCGAAGGTCGACGTGATGGCCGAGCGATTGCGACTCGTTCACCCGACGTCACGCATCGACGCGCGCGTCGAGTTCTTCGAAGCCGAGAACGCCGACGCGATCCTCGAACCGCGTCCCGACTACGTGATCGACGCGATCGACAACATCACCGCGAAGGCGCACCTCATCGCGACCTGTCGCAAGCGCGAGATCCCGCTGGTCTCGTCGATGGGCGCAGCCGCACGACTCGATCCGACGCGGGTGAAAGTCGACGACCTCGCGCGTACGCATCACGACCCGTTCGCGCATCACGTCCGCGAAGTGTTGCGCCAGAAACACGGATGGCAGTTCAAGGCCTCGCGTCCGACCGGCATCCCCGCGGTGTTCACCGACGAACCGCCGACCGCGCCGAGCGATCTCGCCTACGACGCGGCGACCGACGGCTTCCATTGCGTGTGTCCGCAGAGCGACAACGACAAGCACACGTGCGAGAAGCGCGCGCGCATCGACGGCAGCGCCGCGTGGCTCACGGGCACATTCGGGCTCGTCGCCGCGAGCGTGGTGGTGCGAGAACTGACCGGCGAGCAGGTGATCGATCGCGCGCGCCTGCACGACCCGTGGCTCCCGCTGCCGAAGTAGCCCTCTCCGGCAGGAACCGCCTCTCGCACGGTCGCGAATCGGCGGCGCAGGCGCGCCTTATCACCGCCTGAATCTGCGCCGGAATCGCGGCGAATCTGCGATGCCGCACTGCGTCGCGTACGCCCCCTTTTCACCCCCAACGTGGGTGCTACCTTCCGCTCGTCGGCGTGGACCGTCATTGCGGCGGCCGCGACCACGAAAGAATCAGGGTCCGCAATGCCGTCCAAGATCACGGTTCCCGAACTTCGCGCGCGCAAGGCCTCCCAGGGGCGCGGCGAACGAATCGCGATGGTCACCGCATACGACGCGACGTTCGCGCGCATGTTGGACCGCGCCGGTGTCGACGCGATGCTCGTCGGCGACTCGCTCGGCATGGTCGTGCAAGGTCGGGCCTCGACACTCCCCGTCACGCTCGACGAGATTGTGTACCACTCGCGCGCCGTCGTGCGCGGCACCGAGCGCGCGCACGTCATCGGCGACATGCCGTTCATGAGCTACCACGCATCGCTCGAACAGGCGGTCGAGAGCGCCGGGCGGCTGGTGAAGGACGGCGGCGTCGAGTCGGTGAAACTCGAGGGCGGCAAGGAAATCGCCGAGGCGGTTCATCGCATCGTGCGCGTCGGAATCCCGGTGGTCGGCCACGTGGGATTGATGCCGCAGCGCGTGCACGCGATGGGCGGCTTCAAGGTGCAGGGCAAGAGCGCGGACACCGCCGAGAGCATTCTCGAGGATGCAATCGCGATCGCGGATGCGGGCGCGTTCTGCATCGTGGTCGAAGGCGTGCCGGCAGATCTCGCGGCGCGCATCACGCATGCGGTGGAAGTGCCGATCATCGGCATCGGCGCGGGTGTCGAATGCGACGGGCAGATCCTCGTTTCGTACGACCTGCTCGGGCTGAACGACACGATGAAGCCGAAGTTCGTGAAGCGATACGAAGAGATGTTCGCGCGCGGCGTGGCGGCGACGAAAGCGTACGTCGACGATGTCCGTTCGGGTGTCTTCCCGGGGCTCGAGCACTCGTTCGGCGTGAAGGCGGCACCGCGCGAAGCAGAGCCCGCAACGGCGGCGACCACGGTGTCGTCGGCATCCGTCGCGACGCCGTCGGCAGTGATCGACACGGGCGACTTCGGCCCGATGACCGAAGCGCACGCGTATGGCCCGACGCACTGAAGTTCGCGTCATCGCATCGCCGACTGAGTTCCAGTCCGCGATGGACGACGCGCGTCGCGGCGGCCGTGCGATCGCGTTCGTCCCCACGATGGGCGCGCTCCACGAGGGGCACTTGACCCTCATGCGCGCCGCGCGTGAACGCGTGGGCGACAAAGGACTGGTGGCGGTGTCGATCTTCGTGAATCCGACCCAGTTCGGACCCAACGAGGATTTCAATCGCTACCCGCGTGAACTCGACGCAGACGTCGCTCGCTGCGCAACCGCGAGCGTCGACCTGGTCTTCGCGCCAGAACCGGCGGCGATGTACCGCGAAGGCGAGCGCACGCGCGTGAACGTCGCCGCGATCACCGAACCGCTATGCGGTCGTTTCCGCCCCGGTCACTTCGAAGGCGTCGCCACGGTGGTCGCGAAGTTGTTCGCGCTCGTCGGCCGGTCGACTGCCGTGTTCGGGCGCAAGGACTATCAGCAACTCCAGGTCATCCGCCGCATGGCGACCGATCTGTTCTTCCCCATCGACGTCGTCGGCATTGCGACGGTGCGCGAGTCCGATGGGCTCGCGATGAGCTCGCGCAATCGCTATCTGTCGCCCGCCGATCGTGAACGCGCGCTGGTGATTCCGACCGCGCTCGGCGCGGCCGTGCGGCGCTGGGAATCGGGCGAACGCGACGTGGCTGCATTACGCGACGAAGTCGAAGCGACCATTCGCACGCGCGTCGACTCGATCGACTACGTCGAGATTCGCGACGCAGATTCCCTCGGCGATGTCGCGCCCGGCGCAGCGCGCGCGGTGCTCGCGGTCGCGATTCGCATCGGCACCACGCGGCTCATCGACAACGTGGTGTTCGGCGAAGACCCCGCTCCCCGCTGAGCGATCGCGCCGAATCCTAACGACCGCTCAGCAGCACGACCACCAACGCGGCCACGCCGATGAACGCAAAAGCGCCGGCGATGATGACGGCGCGACGCTGTTTCGCGTCCGCTTCATCTGCAGCCTGTTGCGCTTGAAAGCCCGCTGTCTGCGTTGCACCGGGAGCGATCGTGCTCTGGAAATTCGGCGCGCCCTGTTGCTGTTGCGGATATCCGAACTGCTGACCCTGACTCGACGTCGCAGGTGCATTTCCGAAGGCGTTCGGTTGCGCACCATACGGGGATTGTTGCGGCGGCGAACCGAATGCATTGGATGGCTGCTGCTGCGGCGGGGGCGATCCGAACGCGTTCGACTGCATCGCAGGCGCACTCTGCATCGGGGACTGCATCGTAGGCGCGCTTTGCATCGGTGACTGCATCGCAGGCGCGTGCTGCATCGCGGGTGCGTGCTGCATCGGGGGTGCGTGTTGCATCGCAGGTGCGTGCTGCATCGGGGGCTGCTGCATCGCGGGCGCGTGCTGCATCGGCGATTGTGCTGGCTTCGACTGCATCGGAGGCGGACTCGGCTTCGACGACGCCGTCGCCGACATACCCGTCGGAAGCGCCGGTGCCTTCATCGGCGGCGGACCGTTCCCGCGCGCGCCGGGTGGAGGCGGAGGCGGCAACGAGGGCTTGCGCGCAGTCGCGGCCGGCGGCGGAGGCGGCGGCAGCG
>CBIHQZ010000307.1:0-7318 GCA_966212315.1 uncultured Myxococcales bacterium | reverse complement strand
GGACGGAGATCCACAGAGGACCGGAGCCGCGGTTGGCGCGGATGGCCGGGAGCCGGGCGTGGGGTCGTCCGGTCGTTCTGAATCTGACGCCAATGAATCGTCGGTGCAGGTCGCGGTTCGACGGGGCTCGATGCGAATCTCCCGGCGCGGAACGCTGATCGCCGATCTTTCACCTGCCGAATTCACGCTCGCTGCGGTGGGCGACGAGATCGAGTCCGCCACCGTGCGACTCGGACGCAACGGCGCGGGGACGAATGATTCGGCCGCGGGTGCGCCATCCGCGGCGTCGGGTGCGCCTCTCGGCGTGGAAGTCGCTTTCGAGCGGATCCACGGGCGGCCGTGGCATGTCGACGTGAATGGCTCCGATCTTCCGCTCGCGGAGATCGCGCGGTGGGTTCCGGTGGTGCCGTGGCACGCGATCGAACGTGGACGCGTGCGCATGCAGTTTCGCGCGGAGCCCGCCAGCGACGGCTCGGGCGCATTCGTCGTCGATGGGCGGCTCGCAGCCGAGTCGTTCGGGCTTTTTCACCCGGCGCTCGCGCACGATCCGATCGACGATCTCGATGTCGCCGTCGAAGGCGAAGCGCGGATCGATCCTCGGCGGCGTCGCATCGAAACCGAAGGCGTGCGTGCGAGCGTGAACGGCGTCGTCGTTGCCCTGGCGGGATGGGCCGAGCGTCCGGGGGCGCACGAAATCGCGCTCGACGCATCGGTGCGCGTGCCGGTCACCGACTGCGACGCAATGAGGCGATCGCTTCCCGCCGTCGTCACGGGCGCGCTTCACGACGTCGTCTTCAGCGGCACCATCGGCGCCGACGCCCATCTCGCGCTCGACACGCGGGCATTGGCCGGCACCGAATTGCAGGTCGACGTCGACGATCGGTGCCAGGTCGTTCGCGACAACATGCCGCTCGGAATCCGGCGGGTTCGAGGGGTTTTCGTGCAGCGGGTGACCGAGCCCGCCGGCGTGCGCGCGTTCGTGACGGGGCCCGGGAGTGCTGCGTGGGTGCCGTTGCCGCAGATCTCGCCGTACATGACGCGCGCGTTGCTCGTCCGCGAGGACGGCGCGTTCTTTCGGCATCACGGCTTCAACACCAACGAGATTCGCGCGGCGATCGTTCGCAACGTCGCGGCGCGACGGTTCGTGTACGGCGCGAGCACGATCAGCATGCAGCTCGCGAAGAATATCTTCCTGCAGCGCGAGAAGACACTCGTGCGGAAGCTGCAGGAGGTCGTGCTGACCTGGTATCTCGAACGGTCGCTCGACAAGGATTCGATCCTCGAGCTGTATCTGAACGTCGTCGAGTTCGGCCCGGGGATCTACGGCATCGGTCCGGCGTCGCGCTTCTTCTTCGCACGCGAGGCAGCGGCGCTCAGTCCGATGCAGGCGGCCTACCTCGCAACGCTGCTCCCCAATCCGGTGGCGCGATTCGCGAACTTTCAACGCGGCGCCGTCTCGAGCGGAATGACGGGAGCGTTGCGTGCCGTCGTTCGTCGAATGGCCGGCGCGGGATATCTCACGCCCGACGAAGCGCGATTCGCGGAAGGCGAGACGCTGGTGTTCAGACCGGAGAGCGTGCCGGTGAACGGCGCGCTTACGCAGAACGTGGATGTGGCGACGACCGACGAGATGGCAGCGCAGCTGTCCCCGCCACCCACCGAGGCGACCGTGGCTCCGGGCGGGGAGGACACGAGCGACGGCGCGCCAACAGCGGTGGACGAAGTGGTTTCGCCGACGACGGAATGAACCGAATCAGCGGCGTGGTTCGACACCGACGCCGCTTCTGGTCCGCGCGGTTTACTGCAGGGATTCGAGGAAGCTGATGAACGAGAGGACGCCGAATCCGGTCGCGCCCTTGGGCGAGAGCGCGTTCGGGCGTTCGCCGAAGACCGGGCCGGCGACATCGAGGTGGATCCATCGCGACTCGCCCACGAACTCGCGCAAGAAGAGCGCGCCCGTGATCGACCCGCCGTAGCGATCGCCGGTGTGTTTGAGATCCGCGACGTCGGTCTTGAGCCCTTCGCGCAGTTCTTCGAGCAGCGGCATGCGCCACATCGACTCGCCCGCACGCTCGGCCGCGGCGGTGTAGAGCTTCGCGAGCTTCTCGTCGTTCGCGAAAAGGCCCGCGCAGTTCGGACCGAGCGCGATCATGCAGGCGCCCGTGAGCGTCGCGTGATCGATCACGTAGTCGGTCTCGAGCTTGCGCGCGTAGGTCAACGCATCGGCGAGGACGAGACGACCTTCGGCGTCGGTGTTGATGATCTCGACGCTCTTGCCGTCGAGCGATCCGAAGATATCGCCAGGGCGGTATGCGCTGCCGTCGGGCATGTTCTCGGCCGCGGCGAAGATGCCGTGCACTTCGACGTCGAGACCCAGTGCGGCGACGGCTTCCATCACCCCGACGGTGATCGCAGCGCCGGCCATATCGCACTTCATGTCGCCCATGCCGGGCGCGGGCTTGATGCAGAGACCACCCGAGTCGAACGTGAGGCCCTTGCCGACGATGGCCACGCGCGGGCGGTTCTTCTTCGCCTTCGCCGGTCGATACGTCATGTGCACGAAGCGCTGTTCGTTCGTGCTGCCGCGACCGACCGCGTCGAGAAGTTTCATCCCGGCCGCGATGATGGCCTTGCGATCGAGCACGCTGATCTCGAGCTTGTGACGCTTCGCCACGTCCTTGGCGACGTTGGCGAGGGCCGCGGGCGTGAGTTCGTTCGGCGGCTCGTTGACGAGGTCGCGCGTGAGGTTGATCGCTTCGCCGACGGCGATGCCGCGATCGAGCGACTGCTGCTGCTGCGCGGGACGTCCGATCTCCTTCGCCGAGCCTTCGCGGAGCGCGATGGTCACGGTGTCGAGCGTGCGCTTCGGGAGGCGGTCGCCGGTGAGGTACTTCGTGAACCGGTACGAACCGAGCTTCACGCCTTCGGCGGCAGCGCGGATCGCGTCGATCGACGTCTTGCGCGGCAACACGATCGCGAGGGTCGTTCCGCGTTCGACGCCGAAGCGGGCTGCGCGGGCCGCGGCAACGCGCAGTTCGATCGACGTTGCCTTGCGACCGTTGCCGATGCCGATGAGCGCGAGGCGGCGGGCGCCGAGCTTTCCGAACGTCGGGAGAACGAGCTGCGAGTCCTTCTTGCCGGTGAACTCCTCGTCCTTGATCGCGGTGCGAAGTGCACCGCCGAGCGCGTCGTCGAGACTCTTCACGAGTTCGTCGCGGGACAGGTCGTCTTCGGACACGAACACTGCGAGCGCGTCGACGGCCGTCTGCGGGCCGGCCGAGCCGAGCACGATCTTCATTCGGTGATACCTCGTTTCGGACCCGTGAAATCGCGGGTGGCGCGCTGCACTTCCGTACCGCGTCGCGGGCGGATAGTGCCATGCCCGCGAATCGCCGCTCAAGATTGCGCGCGTACGTTCGCGCGATCGCGAAGCACGGAACGTTCCGCCAGGATCCGCCACCCCCGCGAGGCGTCCGCCATGGCGGATCCGCCACCCGGCGTCGGTCGCACCCGCGACACGCTTCCGAAATCGCCGGCGGACGTGGCGGCATCTCGTTCGCACTCCCTCTTCCCGTGGGTGCTGGACGACGCGGAGAAAGACCTTCGCGAGCGGGACGCAGCACTCGGATGAAGGAACCGAGAACATGAGTATGAGTGAAGGATCGAACACGGGCGCGATGCGCAAAGCCGTGTTCGCCGTGACCGAGAAGGGCGACAAGAGCTACTGGACCAAAGTCGGCGCCGCGTTTCCGAACCGCGATGGTTCGTGGACGCTGCGACTCGATGCGTTCCCGATGAGCGGGACGCTGCAGATGCGCGACGAGGACAACTCGCAGCGTCGCGGAGGTGGGCAGTGATCGGCGCGCGCATGAAGCAGGCGCTCGCGATTGCAGCCGCGTGTGCAGCGATGTTCCGTGCTGCACCGGCGATGGCGCAGCACGCGGCGGGGACCGCGCGGGGAGCTTCCGCGAATCACCCGACCGGTGTGCGTGCCGAGACGACGCAATCGACCGAAGGTGTGGTGAACATCAACGCCGCGTCGGAAGAAGAACTGCGTCGCCTTCCGGGCGTGGGACCCTCGCGCGCAGCTGCGATCGTCGCACTGCGCCAACGGGTTCAGCGCTTCCACACCGCCGACGATCTGCTCCGCGTGCGCGGAATCGGCCGGGCGGGAATGCGACGGATGCGGCAGTACGTGAGCCTCAGTGGCGACACGACGCTGGCCTCGCGTCCGGGGCGGACCAGTGCGCCGAGCGCGCAGGAAGGAGGCGCGAACTGAACAAACCGTTCGGGACTACCTCCAGACCCCCGCGGCGTCCGTCCGAATCATGGGGCGGGCGGACGTCGCGGTGCGGTCACCGGCGGGCGAACGCGGCGTTGCTGAGCAACGACTCGAGCACGTCGGGACGGTTCGATGCGATCGGTACGAGGACCGCGGCGGCCACGGCGAGCGCGACGACCGATCCGAGCCAGCGTGCCCGGGTCTCGGCAACAGCGGGCGCGGGATCGAAGAGCCGGCCGCGACGTGCGAGGGCATGGACCGCGGCGGCGGTGAGGACGCCTTCGAGCAGGCCGATGACCGCGTGAAAGCTGCACATCCAGGTTGCAACGGTGGCGAACGGCAGGATGCCGGCGAAGCCGAGCTGAACAGCACACGCGAACGACCCCGCGACCGATGCGACCCACGCCGTGACCCCGGCGACGAATGCGACGCGACGCGGATCGTGCGCGAAACGTCGAGCGATCGGGAGCGCGGCCATCGCGCACAGGATCGGAACGACGACCATGTTCAGGTAGTTCGCACCGAGCGCGAGGATTCCGCCGTCTTGCAGGACGAACGCCTGGATCGCGAGCACCGAGGCCATCGCGATCGCGGCTGCTTCGACGCCGCCGACGAATGCGAGGAACACCGTGCCAGTGAGATGACCGCTGGTGCCGCCGAAGAGCGGGAAGTTCACCATCTGCAGAACGAGAACGACCGCCGCGAGGAATCCGACCGACGGGAGGCGACTGGTATCGAACGTCGTCCGCGCTCGCTTCGACGCGGCGGCGAAGACCGCCGAGGCCGCACCCGCGAGGGGGAGCCATTCACGGGTCGGCAGGATTCCGTCCGGGAGATGCATCGCGGCGCGGACCGTAGCACGGAGTAGCGAAATCGTGCCACGCAGCAAAAGGCGTGCGATCAGCGCCCGGCGTCGATCGGCATGGCCGGCACGAGCGAGGGAATGCCGTGACCGCCGGTGCCCGACCATCCGACGCGGTACGCGCGAGGGTCTTCGCTTCCGAGCCGCCATGCGTCGGCGACTTGCGAGTCCGATGCGATCTCGCGCGGCGCGTCGGGGGTCGCGCCGGCGGGGAGTGTCGAGAACTCCGCCTGATCGAAGAGACGCGCCAGGTCGATGCGCACGCCGACGCGGTCGGTGGTCTCGTTCGCGTCGTCGATGAAGACTCCGTCGGGGTTGTCGAACATCACGCCGTACGTCGTGTACGGACGCTCGGTGCTCGGGTCGTCGAGGATTCGCTGCGGGTGCAGGTCGAGCGAACCCGTGAATGCGATCGTCGTTCCGTCGCGCGAGGCGGTGCCGCGGACACGCATCGAGTGACCGGCGAGTGCCGCGCCGACCATGCCGCCGTCGGGAATGGTGACCGGCGATGCGAACGTGAACGAAGCGCTGCGATACCAGCCGTTGCGCGCGTTGGCAGGGCCGAGTGAGAAGGGCTCCCCCGCGAGGAGATCGACCGCGGCGAAGACGGCGCCACCGCTTTCGAAGCCGAACTCGGCGACCGGCGCGCGCGGGCATCCGTGGCAGTGTTGCGCGAAAGCGACGCCGATGTTCGCGAAGGGCCAGCGGGGCGGAGCGACGTGACGGCGGGCGATGAACGCATCGTCGCTGTAGATCCGGACGGGGCCGAGTGCGACGAGGAATTCGTCGAAGTGGATGTTCCAGCCGCGCGAGGTCGTGCCGTCGGCGCCCGCGCCCGCGATCGTGCCGCCGAAGCGAACGCGATGTTCGCCGGTGGTGCCGTCGCATCGAATGCCGGATGCCGCGACGAGCGATGCGGTGAATGCGAGGAGCGCGGAGGTGCGGGGGATGGTTCGCATGGGGCGTTCAGAGATGCAGCGCGACGGTGGCGAACAGCTGGAATGGCGCGCCGGCGGTGAAGTGTCGAACCGGGAAGAGCGACGGGATCGCGCCCGGTGTTTCGTTGGACGCGTAGTTCAACTGCGCGTCGCGCCAGCGAGCGTCGAGAATGTTGCGCGCGGAGAGACCGATCTCGAGGAATCCGAGCCGCGCACCCGCCGAGGCATCGAGAAGGAAGACCGGGTCGGATCGCTCGTCGAGCGGCAGCGGCCGGACGCCGTAGTACGAGAGACCGATCGCGCCGCGAATGCGCAGATCGCGCGAGAACAAGTGCGCGACGCTGTGCTCCGCGGCCGCGTCGATGCGACCGACCCACGCGGGGATGTACGGGAGGAGCGAGCCGGCCGGGATCGTTCGGTCGAGCGCGTCGCTCTCGACCGTGGCGCGCGTGTAGGTGAGCGAGGCGTTCACGTCGAGCCATTCGAACGGCTGCGAACGAACGTAGGCGATGGCGCCGAGACGACGGGTCGGGCCGATGGAAACCGCGCGGCCGAGGGTGGGATCGAAGAGAAGATCGTTGCCGACGTACGTGTGATACCCGGCGACCGAGGCGAGCACGCGCGCGCGCGACCACGCGGGCGGGAGCACCCAGCGGACGCCGAGTTCTTCGCCCGTCACCGAGACGAACGGTGCGTTCTCGCCGTCGGCGAGCGTGAGCGCATCGGGCGAGCGGAACCCCGTGCCGATGCTCGCGAGTGCGGTGAACCCGCGACCGAGCGCGACTTCGATCGTTCCCTTGGGACCGAGATGCGTGCCGATCGCGGTGCGCGTGGTGCGAACGAATGCCTGGTCGACGTTGCGGAACACGTTCGACTCGATCGCGTAGGCCATCGTGTCGAAGCGGAGGCCGCCATGCAGCGTGATTCGCTCGATCGGACGCACGGTCGCGTCGACGTAGACCGCGAGATTCGTGGCGGCGATGTTCGCGTCGACGTCGCCTACGTCGTGCGCGGACGAAGGCTCGTTGGTCGCCACGACGAGCCGGTTCTGCCCGAGCGCGAACCGGTCGTGCCGGAAGAACCATCCCACTTCGAAGTCGTGATTGCGCCCTGCGACTCGCACGTCGCGCTGGTAGAAACCCGACGCGCCGACCATTCCGCCGCCGTAGCGCTGCGCGATCAGATCGCCTTCGACACGCCGGATGAGATAGCCGGTGAAGTTCTCGGTGAGACGCA
>CBIHQZ010000306.1:0-7330 GCA_966212315.1 uncultured Myxococcales bacterium | reverse complement strand
GGGGGCTTTGGGGGGGGTGTTGGGGGCGTGGGCGCGGGGGGGGGGGGGGCCCGGGGGGGCCGCCCCCGCCGCCGCGGTCATGCCGCGATTGAGAGCGGCGCACTGGGTCGCACTCACGAGCGGTCGGGTCCACACGCCGTCTTCGTTGCAGTCGCCGCGTGCGACGAGTGCGCCGTAGACCGCCGCGCGCGAGACGTAGTTCAGATCCGCGTAGCGTCGCACCCATGCGCCGTAGCGCGATACGCAGCGCGCGACTTCGCTGGTCGAACCATCGATGCGACCGCGCGAGAGCACCACGCGTTGACCGGTGATCGCCCACGAAGTCCCGCTGCACACCGCGTGGGCCGGCTTCGACGGATCGAGAAAGCCGCGCCCCGAGTCGATCGCTTGCACGACCTGACTCGTCCCTTCGAGCACGAGATCATCGTCGGCCACCGGGTCGCCTTCGTTGCGGCCGTCTTCGACCTGACCGCCCGACGTCATTGCCACCACGTTCACCGCCGTCGTCGCGCGGACGGTGACACCGCGTGCATCGACGAACGTCGCACCCACGATGTGACGACCGACGGCATCGAAGCTGACCGTCCACTGCCACACGTTCTCGGTCTTGCAGTCTTGCGCTGGATCGCGGCTGTCACATGTGCCGACTGCGTTGCCGTCGACTTCGAACGTGACGCGATCTGCATCGGGATTGCTTGTTCCGACGACGATGTCGTACGGCTCGCCGACTTCGACGGTGCTTTCTTCCTGCCCGGAGAGTGTCGAGTCGCCGGCGCCCGCGGGGCTGCCGCTGCCCGGCGCACCGGGGTTTCCCGACGACGACGACGAATCGTTGCTCGAGAGCCCGGGCGCGGACGATTCGAACGTCAGCGCATTCGGATCGTCGTCCTCCGCATAGCGTTGCGCGGACTCGCCGCACGACACTGCGAGGGCAACGAGTGACAGCACGGCGACCGCACGCAGCGAGTGGCGCATGCGGTCGATGATACGTGCGAGTGAACGAGAGCGGGGAGGGAGGGAGAGACTCAGTGCTCTTCGGCTGCGCGAATGTTCTCGAGTCGCTCGTAATGGCGATACCCCAGTGCATTCAGTGCGTCGCGCGGTGCGAGGGCGATGTCGACGAGCGTCTTGAGATCGTACGTTCCGGCCAGAACGGGCGGACTGTACGCCTTGATCGTCTCGATCGTTCGGAAGGGCTCGAGCGGATAGAGAATCTGATGCGGATGAAGATGAACGAAGTGCGCTGACGACAAGCGCGCATAGCCGGGCGTCTTCGGCGCGGTGACCACGTGCGGCGTCGCGAGGAACGTGCCGCCCGTGAGGATCTCGAGCTGCTGCCCGACCTGCGCGACCATGCACCCGGCCGGCGCACGTCCGTGCACGAGCACACCCGTCGGATGCTCGGCGCTCGGACGCGTGCGGAGATAGAGCCCGCTCCCTTCGTCCGGCGGCGCGCAACGAACGCCCTTCGGATCGATGAAGCGACCGCCCGGCAGAATCGTGAGGAGGTTGAAGTCCGTGTGCTCCTCGCCCCAGAGAATGTTCTGCTTCACCTGCTCGGCGTTGAGCGGCAGGTAGCGCAGCGCACGCGTCACGTGGGGCGCGCCGCGGGTCTTCGCTTCGAACGTCTCGATCGGCAGATTGAGTGCCGCCGCGCATCCACGCAGCAGCGCCACGCCGACTTCGTGCATCTTGCGTCCGACGGACATGTACGTCTCTTCGAAGCCGTCGATCGGCGGCCACACGTTCGGCGCGTACATCTCGGGGTACTGCAGCGCGCACTCGGCATCGAGCGGCATCGGCGCGGCGAAGTAACACTCCTTGAAGTCGGGCTGCCCGCTCGCGAGCACGGCCTGCTCGGTGTTCGGCGGCGTCCATCCACGCTGAAACCAGATGTCGCCGCGGGCGAGTCCGCGTTTCTCGTCCTCGGGGCGCGACGTGAGCGCGGTGAAGCGGTCGTAGTACGCGTCGAGCGCTTCGGGCGAGAGATGATGGTTGCGGACGTACACGAGGCCGTACTGACCGAAGCCGATTCGCAGCGCTTCGTGCGCGGCCTTCTGGCGCTCGGGATCGACGTCCGACAGATCGCGCAGATCGACGGTGGGGATGTTCATGGGGGCGCTCATCGTGCGCGCGATCTTGCCCGAGCGGCCCGAGCGCGGGCCAGCAATTCGTCGCGACGCATCAGGCGTTCAACGCCGAGGTGGGACGTGCGCCGACTCGACTGCATTGCCCGTCCGTCGCGCGCGCAGGAGTAAAGCACGGCTCGGCTTCGGCCTCGATGAAGCCGCGGAACGTTCCGCGTTTCGCAACCCGCGCCACCCCGCGCGATCGCGAGCAGACCTGCGCCAGAACACCCCGGAACGCGCGATCACTGCGCTGTATTCCTTCGTGTGTTCACCGACGCATCGCACCTGACTCCCCCGAGTTCACCCGCTACACTCCGCGCCATGCGATCACCCTCGAACGTGGTGTGGAAGAGCCTCGTGGTTCTCGTGGCCAGTAGCGTGGCGTCGTACGTCACGGTGGCCCGACACGGTGGCGGCTTCGGCATCACGGCCCCTCAAGCGGCCACCGCGCAATCGCGCGACCGCAACCAGACCTCCACGACCGGCCGCCGGTCGACCCCCGATCCGAACTACGACCTCACGGCGATGACCGCGCTGCGGTTCGTCTTGATGGAGATCAACAACAGCTACGTCGATCCGTCGCGTGTGCATCCGCGCGAGATGTTGCTGAAGGGGCTCGAGGCGATTCAGCGGAGCGTCGCGCAGGTGCTGGTGCAGCACGAAGAGAACGCTGCGACGGTGACGGTTCGTGTCGACACGCAAGACCGGACTTTCCACGTCGACGACGTGAACTCGCCGTGGGACCTGCAGCGTCGCTGGGGCGAAGTGATGGGCTTCCTGCAGCAGCGATTGCATGGCGTGCCCGACGTGAACCTCCAGGACGTCGAATACGCGGCCTGCAACGGCATGCTCCACACGCTCGATCCGCACTCGGTGCTGCTCTCGCCCGAGGCGTATCACGAGATGCAGATCCAGACCGGCGGGCACTTCGGCGGGCTCGGCATCGTGATCTCGATTCGCGACGGATTGCTCACCGTGATGAACCCGATGCCGAACACTCCGGCGTCGCGCGCGGGACTCCATCGCTTCGATCGCATCGTGCAGATCGACAACGAGTCGACGCTCAACATGACGCTGCAAGAAGCCGTGAACCGTCTGCGCGGCGACGAAGGCTCGCAGGTGAACGTGATGGTCACGCGCGCCGGGCAGGGCGGCTGGACCACGCCGCGACGCTTCACGCTCACGCGTGCGGTGATCAACGTCGACTCGGTCGAGAGCCGCATGCTCGCCAACGGCGTCGGCTACGCGAAGATCAAGAACTTCAGCGAAGACACCGCCGAGGAACTCACGCGCGCGCTGCAGCAGATGCACTCGCAGAACATGCGATCGCTCGTGCTCGACATGCGCGGCAACCCGGGCGGTCTGCTCGAGCAGGCGGTCGAAGTCGCAGACCTGTTCCTTCGTGACGGCACCGTCGTGGTGACCGCGGGCAATCGCCGCGAGGGACGCGACGAGCGACGTGCCGAGGAGCGCGGCACCGAGCCGATGTATCCGATCATCGTGCTGATCGACGGCGGCAGCGCGAGCGCGAGCGAGATCGTCGCGGGCGCATTGAAGAACAACAACCGCGCGCTCATCGTCGGTCAGACCAGCTTCGGCAAGGGAAGCGTTCAGACGATCCGGAATCTTCCGGACGGCGGCGCGCTCAAGATCACGATCGCGCAGTACCTCACGCCGGGCGATGTCAGCATCCAGGGCGTGGGCATCACGCCCGACGTCGAACTCGATGCGATGACCGTCGACCCGCTCGACATGGATCTCGACGCCGATCGCGCGTTCCTTCGCGAGGCGGATCTGTCGGCCCATCTCACGTCGCAGCAAGCGCGCGAGGGCGGGCACGCGGCCGAGACGCTCGGCTACTTCTTCTCGCTCGAAGACCGCGAAGCACTGCGCGAGCGCGGGCCGGACGATCTCGGCGACGAAGGCTGGCGCGAGGACTTCCCGATCCGTTTCGGTCGCGAGGTGCTCTCGTCGATCCAACGCGCGGGACGACTCGAAGAGTTGCAGGACGCACGCCCCGTGATCGAACGCACGCGGGCCGCCGAGATGGAACTCGTGGCGCGCGCGCTCGGCGTATTGCCGCAGCATGTCGACTGGAGTGAAGGCACTGATCAGGGTGCATCGCAGCTCGACGTCCAGACCTCGCTCTCGCGCAACGAAGCGACGCCGGGTCAGCCGCTCGATATGACGGTCACTGTGACCAACCGAGGGCAGCATCCGCTCTACCGCCTGCGCGCGACGACGAAGAGCGACAACCCGCTCTTCGAGAACCGCGAACTGGTGTTCGGTCGGGTGAATCCGGGCGAGAGCCGCACGTGGACCGCACCGCTCGGGCTGTGCATGGTCGAAGGACATCGTCCGGGCAGCAGCACGCCGCCGCCTCCGGGTGCGCGCCGCGTGTGCAACGTCCCGCTGTCGTCGCTCTCGCGCGTCGACGGCATCCGCTTCGAGTTCAGCGAACTGCACAACCACGTGCCCGCCAACGTGCCGCCGGTGCGCGCCACGATTCGCGGCCTCGAGCGTCCGCTCTACGCGTACGGCTGGCAGGTCGCGGACAACGTGCGCGGCAACGGCGACGGACGCTTGCAGCGCGGCGAAGAAGTCACGCTGTACTTCACGGTCCACAACAACGGCCGCGGTCGCGGGTTCAGCACGCAAGCGAACCTGAAGAACCTGTCGGGCCAGGGCGTGCTGCTCCACGCGGGGCGGTTCCACATCGACAGCCTCGAGCCGAACGGCGATCAGCGCGTCGCGTTCACGTTCGAAGTGCAGAACGAGTTCCGCGAGAACGAAGTGCGCCTCGAAGTGCAGATCGAGGACGAAGATCTCCGCGAGTTCGTGACGCAGAAGATCCGATTGCCGCTCGCCGACGCCATCGCGGTCCAGCCCGCAACGGGCAACTGGATTGCCGCGGCCGAAACGAACGCGCTCGAATCACCGGCAGCCGATGCGCACAGCGTTGCGCGCATCCCGGCCGGAACAACTGCGGCGATCAACGCGCAGGCAGGCGAGTTCGTGCGCGTCGACATCGGCGATCATCGCCCCGTGTGGGTGCGTCGCGCCGAAGGCTCGGGCCGCGCGGCTGCGACCCGTCCCGCGATTGCGTGGGCGCTGCACAACTCGCCGCCGACGATCGAGAGCGACGCGGGCAACACGCCGGCCGTGCGAGGAAACTCGCTTCACATCACGGGCACCGCCAACGATCAGCAGCGGGTGCTCGACATGTACATCTTCGTCGGGTCGCGAAAGGTGTTCTACCAATCGAACCGCGAAGGTCGGAATCCGCGTCAGGTGCAATTCGCGGCGGACCTTCCGCTGCGACCGGGCGCAAACGTGGTGACGATCGTCGCGCGCGAAGACGACGACACGCTGGCGCGACGGACGTTCGTGATTCGTCGCGACGGCCCGAACGGTGAGTTGCTCCAGACGCCGCGTGCCGGCTCGAGCGAGACCGAAGAAGAGTAACCGACCGCCAACCCCCTGCCGCAGTCCTGAACACACCGGGTTCGGGACCGCGGCCTCCGCACAACACCCCGTCTGAATCCCCCCACCGCGCAGTGTCGAGGACGACGTCCGCGGCCACGAACGCGCGCGGAACGGGTGGGATGTTCTGTCTACTGCATCGGCGTCGGCCAATAGTGAATGCCAATTGGTGGACTTTTGCCGGATCGCGATGTTACACCGCCGCAAAACGGGTGCTTTTGCGGCGGGAGTTCGTGAACTCCCGGGCACGGAGATCTCGATGGCTACGGGCAAGGCGACGAAGTCGGCGAAGGCAATGAAGTCGAAGACGCAGGGAAAATCGGCCGCAGCGAGCGCTCCGGCTTCGAAGAAGGCCGCAGCTCCCGCTAAGAAAGCGGCCGTTCCGGCCAAGAAGCCCGTAGCGCCGGTCGCGGCCGCACCGAAGAGTGTGGCACCGCCTCCCGCGCCGCCGGCTCCGGTGCCGGGCGGAATGATCCCGAAAAAGAAGAACGTGAAGCGCGGGGCCCCGCCCATGCTTCCGCGTCGCATGGTTCGACGCCCGGATCCGCTGGTTCCGGGCGCTCCGCTGCCGCCGCGTCCCGCGACCCCCGCGGGTTCGCTGCACACGGCTGCGCGCACGCCTGAGGGGGCCGAAGGATTGAAGCAGCGCCTCAGCCAGGTGATGTCGCTTCTCTCCCAGCTTCGCGGACTCAAGCGCACGCTGAACCGCCAGTTCTTCGAGGCGGGCCTGCTCCTTCAGCGCCTCAGCGAACCGACGCTCTATCAATCGAAGGGCTACGGCTCGTTCGAGAGCTTCCTCGAGCGCGAAGTCGAACGCGAACTCGGCATCGGCCGGACGCAAGCGCACGATCTGGTGAAGATCGTCGGTGTGTTCCAGCGCGAAGCCGCCGAAGACCTCGGTCTCGAGCGTCTGAAGAGCGCCCTGCGCGCGCTCTGGCCGGAGCCTGGTCCGCAGAGCGGGAACCAGGGGTAGACTCCCGCCCCTCGTGATCCTCGGTCTGCTTCTCACAGCGGTCTTCGTCCTGCTGAACGGCTTCTTCGTCGCCGGCGAGTTCGCTCTCGTCAAATTGCGCGCGACGCAGATCGAAGCGTTCGCACGTCAGAACGATCCGACTTCTCGCGCCGTCGTCGACGTCTGCAAACGCCTCGATCGCTATCTCTCCGCCACGCAACTCGGCATCACGCTCGCGTCACTCGGCCTCGGGTCCGTCGCAGAGCCGAGCGTAGCCGTTGCGCTCACGACGTTCGCGGAGCGCACGCACCTCAGTCCCGACATCATCCATCGCGTCTCGCACGCCCTCGCGTTCAGCGTTCTGACCGGCGCACACATCGTCGCGGGCGAACTGCTGCCGAAGCTCATCGCGATCTCGAGCGCCGAACGCGTTGCGCGCGCCGTCGCGCGTCCGTTGCAGATCTTCTACATCATCGCGAAGCCCGCGCTCGTCATCCTCAACGGCGTTTCGTCGGTGCTACTTCGCGCGCTCGGATTTCCGAGCATGCACGATGCCGAGGGCGCGCTCAGCGAGGAAGAAATTCTCGGGGTGCTCGGGCAGGCCTACGCGCGCGGTCGGCTCTCCGAGCAGAAGCGGTTGCTTCTCGAACGTGTGATGCGCTTCTCCGATCGCACCGCCCGTCAGGTCATGCTGCCGCGACTCGACGTCGTGTCGTTCGACGCGAACATCTCGGTGGACGAAGCGATCGAGCGCGCGCGCACCGCG
>CBIHQZ010000305.1:0-7340 GCA_966212315.1 uncultured Myxococcales bacterium | reverse complement strand
ACCGCGCTCAGCTCTCGCGAAGCTTCGGCAGTTGCCCGCGCTCGAACAGCTCGCGCGTCTTGCGGCGCTGCGGCTTGCCGCTCGAGGTGCGCGGGAGGGTTCCCTGCGGCACGAGTTCGACACGCCACGGCGTGATGCCGATCGCGCGCAACACGGTGGATGCAATTCGCTCGGGCAGGCCCGCGGCTTCGCTCGAGAGGGCTTCAGCGACGACGACGAGTTGCTCCTCGCGCGATTCGTCCTGCGAACCGAACGCAACGACGTTGCCGCGACGGACACCTTCGATTTCCGCGGCCACCCATTCGATGTCCTGCGGGAAGAAGTTCTTGCCGCGAACGATGACGAGATCCTTGCTGCGACCGCAGACGAACACGCGTTCGTCGCTGACGAAGCCGAGGTCGCCGGTGTGCAGCCAGCCGTTCTTGAACGAGCCTTCGGTGGCCTCCGGCGCGCGGTAATACCCGCTGGTGCGACTCGGTCCGTCGAACAGGATCTCGCCGATTTCGCGCTCGCCGAGGACGGCGCCGTTCTCGGGGGAAACGATCTGCAGACGGTGATGCGGAATCACCGGTCCGCAGTCGACGACTTCGACCGCTTCGGCGTCGTCGTCGCGCGCGATCGAGACCGTGCCCGCGCGAAGGGCGGTCGCGTCGAGGCGGAGCCAGCGCGGCTCGTCGGCGCCGTGCGCGATCGAGATCGCAAGGGTCGCTTCGGCCATGCCGTAACTCGGTGTGAACGCGTGACGGTTGAATCCGTGCGATGCGAGCCGGTCCGCGAAAGCGACCAGAGTGCGGGCCTGAATCGGTTCGGCACCGCAGCCGGCGACGCGCAGCGAAGACAGATCGATCCCTTCGAGGTCGCGATCGCGCAGTCGCTTCGCGACGAGGCTGTACGCGAAGTTCGGTGCGTACGTGATGGTGCCGCGATGACGCGAGATCGCATCGAGCCAGGCCCACGGACGTCGCGCGAACGTCGCGGTCTGGAGGAGCACGATCTGCACGTTCGCGAAGATCGGCGCGATGACGAATCCGATGAGACCCATGTCGTGATAGAGCGGCAGCCACGACACGCCGGTGTCGGCCGGGGTGCTCTTCAATCCATCGAGCATGATGCCGACCGAGTTCGCGTGGAGATTGCCGTGCGTGACCATCACGCCCTTCGGTCGTGACGTGGAACCCGAGGTGAACTGAAGGAACGCGAGGTCGTCGGGGGTGATCTCGACGGGCTGCATCGTGGCTTCACCCGCGAGATCTTCGAGCCCGAGCCACTGCGCGACGCCCGCGGTGTTGCCGGTGTCCTGAACGTGTTCGCGCATCGTCGGCGAGACCAGCAGCGTGCGAGCACCCGCGCTCTCGAGTACGTGACGCACCGTCGCGAGGTATCCGCTCACGTCTTTGAACGAGAGCGCCGGATACATCGGCACGGGCACCACGCCGGCCTGCACCGCGCCGAGGAACGTGAGAACGAATTCGTATCCGTCCTCGACGATGACGCCGAGGCGATCGCCCTTCGCGAGCCCGAGCGCTTGCAGTCGTCCGCCACGACGACGTGCTTCGTGGAACATCTCGCGGAACGACACGAAGCGTTCCTTGCCGTCGCTCGACTGGAACGTGTAGCCGCGCGTCTCGTGATGGCTCAGAGCCTCGAGTGCAGCAGCGAAAGTGGGCGCGAATGTTCTCGGCATCGTGCGGCGGCGCATACCGCCCGCGTCGGGGCGGGGTCAAGAACGGTCGGGGAACACGGACTCGCGCGCGGTCACGAGATCCGATGAAGCCGCGTCATGACTGCGCGCCAGGCGCGTGCATGCCGGCGCCCTGGAGATCCGAGATGACCAGTCGCGTCAGGAGGTCGGCGAAGCGTTCGACAGTCACGCGATCGGTGTCGGCGGCGAGGTGCGGTGCACCGACGCCCGAGTCGTCGGTGAGATAGACGTACGGAACGCTGGTCGCTGCGCCCATCGCGCGAAAGAGATATTCGACGCTGCGATCCGCGCCGCTCGCCGCGACGGGCACGATGCGGATGCCGCGCGCAGCGGCTGTGTCGATCGCGTCGTGCCACGTGAACTGTTCGTCGGCGTAGTGCTGCGGCGGCGCATCCGCGATCACCACGAGTACGCGTTCGGCGTTGCCGTCGCTCCAGCCGAGCTGATTGAACGCCGCGTCGAGCCCGGCGTTCATGTCCTCCGGATAATCGCCGCCGCCCATCGCGACGACGCGCTGCATGTCGTTCGCGAACGACTGCGAATCGGTGGTGAACGAGATCCGCTCGACGCGTCGTTCGTCGGTGCGATCGCGATAGAACACTGCGCCGACTCGCACGCGCACGTCGGGCTGTGCTTGCTCGATCCGTTCGACGATGTGCGTGACCTCGCGGTTCACGTACCGCAGTTCGTCGCCCATGCTGCCGGTGACGTCGACCAGGAATCCGAGGTCGAGTACGCGCGGCCGACTTTCGATGGTGCCGGGGAGATGCACGGTGACTGCGTCGCGCGCATCGCCGGTGGCGGGGAGATCGAAGGTCGCGGTCGCGTCGAGCTCGCCTGCGTGAACGCGCACCGTCATCGGTCCTTCGACACCCGCACCGCCGCGGCGCAGCGACGGGAACCAGTCCCATGCGCCGTCGGCATGTGAGCGGCCGCGGGCGACACGATCCTGCGCGGCGAAGACATCGATCTGCGCGTCGTTCACGATCCGATCGCGCGAATCGACCACGCGAAAGTGCACACGTCGCGTCATGTCCAGTGCGAGGTCCTCGCGTTCGCTTGCGTGGCGCGAGAGGAACTCGAGGTAGTTGCCACGGCGATCGTTGTCGCCGACGGCGGCTGCGGTGAGTGCGTTGGCGACTCGCGCGGTGCCATCGTCGCGCGCAACGGTCTGCTCCGACTCGTCGCGGCCACGCGATCCACCGCCCGTGTGTGCTCGTGCGACGCCATGTCCGGAAGCGCCCTCGCCAGGCGCGGTCGGCCTCGCAGCCGCGGACGGAGCCGCCTCGCCTGCGCGGGGCGCTTCGACCAGGGCCTGGGTGGCGACCTCGGCGGGTGCGGCGATCGGGGCCGCGAGTGCACCGGTCGGAGCGGAATTCTCGGCCGGCCGAGTCGCCCCCGGCGCCGCCCTTTCGGACGCGCACGATGCAGACGCGGCGACGAGCGCGAGAGAATACAGCGCGACCGCACGAGACGAGACAAGACGAGACTTCGGCATCACGGCACACACCTCCGCAGCGATCGGCGTGCACCCACGAACGGCTGTTCGGCGGTCAGCGCGCTGTCGATCGGGGGATTCGACAACGCACGGTGCCGACCCTTGGGTCGTGGCGGCTGAGTTCGTGGGGGGATGCGCGAGGCAACGACACCGAAGAATTCGCGGTGCGCGCTGCGATGATTCCGAAGATTCCCCGCGGGTGAACCCGCGGCAACGCTTCCGAAGCTTCGCCTGCGCGAAGCTCGCGATGACCGCGATGTTCGTCTGGACGCCAGGCGACCGATCGTTCAGTGCTTCATTGCGAGCCTCACGAAGGCGAGGCATAGGGCGTGTCGCCGTGGCTTCATTTCAGCCGCCGGGCGCCAAGACGAGGCAGGTCGTGTCGCGTTGCGCTAGAGCGAAGCGCTCCAACGGGTTGCGATGAGCCGCGCGGAGGAGCTGTCGACGAGCGCGCACCGCGTGGGAACCGACGATGCGTGGACCGTGAGCATCATCGGCAGCGGCTGACTGGTGTCGGACTCGTCGACCACGATCGATGCGATCTGATCGGTCCACGACGGCGGCGCTCCACACAAGTCGGCGGCGTTGGACTCGCCGATCGCACCGACATTGCGCACGGCGCTCCACGCGCCGCCTTCGTCCATGCCGTGACGCGCGGCTCCGTAGAGTGTGACGTCGCTCGCGCCGTTGCGTTGCGCGAGCCACGAGATCGACGGCGCATGAGTGCTCGCGAGCGCGAGGGTCGGCTGCATGAACAGAGCGCCCTCGTGATCGACCGCGAGCTGCTCTTCGAAACCCCAGCGCTCCTCGGTGACGTCTCGAATCGTGAATGACTGCGCCCACGCGGCCGAAGCACCCGAGTCGTCGACGGACGTCCAGGTGAACCACCCGACGTTGTCATCCAATCCGAAGTCGAAGTGACGTCCGGCTGCGACCACTCCGCCGCCCTCGACGCGAGCCGATGCGGGCGCGGTGAACCACCGACCTCGCCACGGTTGCGACGACATCGGCGCCCAACGGTGCATGAACGGGTCGTACTTGAGGGCGTTGATCCGCACCGTCTCCAAACGACCATCGGATCCTTCGACCGGCTCGCGTTCATCGAAGGCGAGGTAGACCTCGTTGCGCATGAAGTGCGCGATCGGTGTGCCGAGTGGATGTCGATCACGCTCGGGCGCGGGAGCGGGCGCCGATGCGGGCTCCCACGTCATGCATGAGTACTGACACGCCATGCTCATCGGCATCCCGACCCAGTGACGCAGTGCTTCGCTCGGTTGACCGAGGTCGGCGACGAAGAAGAGATGAACGCGGCCGTTGGCATCGACGGCGAGACTCGGGTGATCCGCGGTCGTGAACCAATCGGTGACGCGTGGCGAAGCAGCGACGATCGGCTCGAGGAACGTGCGACCACCATCGGTGCTGTGCGCGATGACGATCTGACGGTGCCGCGCGGTCGAGAGCGTGGGGACGGATGCGACGCCGGCGAAGTACACGTCGACCGCGTTGTTCACATTCAGCCGCGGCGACACGGCGAGGGTGGGCTCGTTGATCATCGGGCCGAAGCCCATCGCCGGGTGGTTGGACATCGGGATCGGCGTGCTCTCCCAGTTCGCGCCGCCGTCGTCCGAGAGCGCGAACGCCATGCCCGATGTCTGCGACGCGGCGGGGTGCGGATCACGGAACGCGACGAGGACTCGTGAGCGCCCTTCGGCGTGATAACTCACCGCCGCGATGCGCTGCGCGCCGCCCCCGTTGGAGATCGTCGCGACGCCTTCGAACACCGGTCCATCCGCCGCGGTCGCCACTCGGATGCGCCGCTCACCGATGTCACCGTTCACACGCGTGCCATCGATCGCTGTCCCGTCGTTCGGCGTCGCCGCGCAACCTGCCGCCACGAACGCAAACGTCATCCACCACGCGCTGCGCATAGAGACCGCGTCCTTCCGTGCAGCGCGTCCCTCGCGCCGTACGGACGAGGCCTGCTGCAACGTCCTTGCCCGTCTGGTGCGTAGGGGATGCACGCCTGCGATCGATCGCGACCGGTGCGCAGCTCGCGTTCACATCCGGGGACACATGCGATGCGTTGCGGACTTGTGGCGCATGCGTGCCGACCGTCATCATCGCGCGTGATGGCGCTCACGAACGATCGACCGTCGCCCCCGCGGCCGGCGCGGAGCGCGTGGCGAACCGGCTGCCTCGTGGGCGGCACGTTCGTGATGATCGCGTGCGCGAGCAGCTGCGCGTTCGTGTGGTTCGCGGGACGCGGACTGCTCGGCGAATGGATCCTCACGCGATTTCTCGGCGAGGCGGTGCAGCGTCAGGCCGATGCGATGGGACACGATCCGCCCGACTACGCGAGCGCGTGTCGCGAGAACAGCGCGACGTTGAACTCGCGCACGCCGTGCCCGCTCTATGTCGCGTGGATGCTGCGCGAGGCGCCGTACTTCGCGGGCGGTCGCGTGAGTATCCAGCGGCTCGACTTCGAGTCGCCGCGCGACGGGATGCTGAGAATTGCGCTGACGACGACCGTCTCGGGCGCGCACGGCAACGGCCGACTGCGGTTCACATTGGTGAACACGGATCGCGGGATGATGGTGGACGAAGTGCGGCCGTGGTGAGGCCGGGGGTGAACGCGGGTGAACGCGAAGGCCTAGCTAGTGCCCCGATACGACGGTCTTGCTGAGTGACGCAGGGACGCGGAAGGAAGCGCCCTTGAATCCGCGTTTGAACTCGACCACTGCGCGCATCGTCTCGTACGCGGCTTTCTGGAAGATCTCCTCGGCGATCGAGTGGCCCGAGAACGGATCGACGATGCGGCCCGCTACGACGCCGGCTTCGAACACGAAGCGATTCCAGTTCGGGTGCGGCACGCCGAGCAGGTCGCCGCAGTAGTCGCCCGCGAGGAAGCGAATCAGCGCGGCCGGCATGTCGCCGAGCGGCGCGGGGCCGAACGTGCGCATCAAGCCGATGAGCGTGACGGTGAGATCGCGTCCCGCCGTCGACCGCGCCCACTGCCGCCGACGAATCGCCGCCATCAGCGCACGGCCGTCTTCGACGTCGACGGGCACGACCTCGGGTCGGACGCCGAGGAAATATCCGACCACCTTCCACGCGTGCAGCCACGCTTCGCCTTCTTCGCGCGTGACGCTGATTCGCAGCGTGTGCAGCGCATCGAGCGTCACGACCGAGAAGGTCATGAGGGTGCCGGCCATGTCCTCCATGTTGATCGGCTGACCGTACGTCGCAGCGTCCCATCCGCCGCGATCGAGGATCAATCGACGCACGCCCGCGTGCATCAATCGCACTTTCTGCGCGGCGCGGATCGCGTGGCCGAGTTTGGGATCGAACGATTCGCGATCGACGACGTCGAAAAGAAATTGCGCCGTCTCGAAGATGCGCTGGTCGATGTGCTCGCTGCGCATGCCGGTGGTCTGCGAAAGCGCGGTCGCACCATTAGCCGCCGCGTAGGCCTGCGGAAGCGAAGAGCAGAACAACGCCGCGGCGATCTGCCATCCGGCACGCTCGAACAGGTCCTGCGCCTTGCGGATCTTCGCGTGATCAGCCCACGCCGGCATCGCCTCGGTGTCTTCGAAGTACTTCGCCGCGATCGGCGGAAGACCCTTGGGAATCGCATCGGCGCTGTGCAGCAGCGCGCGGAAGAGTTCGTCGGCGCGCGCGATCTGCTTCGACTCGAGAAGCGCTTCGACGACGCCGTCCGCCACCGGATCCATCCAGGTACGCGCGGTGTCGAGCAGCGTGTCGTTCCAGCGCGCGGCATCGGGTTCGCCGGGGCGCTCGCTCGGATGCGCGAGTTCGGCGCGATAGCGGGCAAGCGCGCGCAGCGGGTTGTGCCGCTCGGTCTCGGGGTACGCATAGAACGTGTCGGGCGGGATGTTCGGCGCGAGATATCCGTTCGACGGCCACGTTCCGTCGGGACGCTGCGCGCGAAGCAGGTAGTTCACCGCGCGCTTCACTTCCTTCGTCTCGGTTCGCGCCGCCGCGACGAGCGCTTGCACCACGATGCCGGTCAACGGCGCATTGCTGGGACCGAGTCCGGCCTTGCGCGGATCGCGATACGACGCCGCGGTCTCGCCCCAGCCGCCGTCGGTGTTCTGCTTCGACTCGAGCCACTGGATCGCG
>CBIHQZ010000304.1:0-7362 GCA_966212315.1 uncultured Myxococcales bacterium | reverse complement strand
TTGCGGCGTCTCTCGTGGGCCGCGACCCGGGTTCGGATCTGGCGGTGCTACGTGCGGAGACGAAGGGCGCGAAGGCCGCGACGTTCCGTGATCTCGACGGCGTGCGCGTGGGCAATCTCGCGCTCACCCTCGCGCGTCCGGGACGAACGGTGCGTGCAGTGCTGGGGATCGTCGGCGCAATGGGGCTCGAAGAGTTTCGCACCCCTGCGGGAGGCAAGATCGAACGCTTCGTGCAGACCGACACCGAGCCGCGTCATGGCTTCTCGGGCGGCGTCGTCGCACTCGCGGACGGCGGACTCATCGGGCTCAACACCTCGGGGATTCTTCGCGACACGAACGTGGTGATCCCGGCCGTCACACTGCGACGCGTGGTCGGTGAGATCCTCGCGCACGGGCAACTTCGCCGCGGTTATCTCGGCGTCGGCGTGTACCCGGTGCGATTGGCCCCCGCACTCGAGAAGCAGGTGAATCAGCGCTTCGGCGCGATCGTCGTCTCCGTCGAACCGGGCAGCCCGGCGGACAAGAGCGGTGTGCTCCAAGGCGATGTGCTCATCTCGCTCGACGGCGAATCGCTCTCGCGACCGATGGACCTCTCGGCGCTGCTCGAATCGCGCGTGGACAAGAACGTGGCATTGAAACTCGCGCGCGCGAACGCCCTCCACGACGTGACCGTCGTCCCTGCGGTGCGCGGCTGATCGATCGACAGTCGCCGTCATCGCGCGAAAACGAGGCGTTCACATGAGCGTGTTGCAACAGCTCTCCGAAGATCTCGAAGTGCTCGTCGCGCGGGTGACACCGGCCGTGGTGGCGGTGGAACACTCGCGCGGTCACGGCACCGGCACCGCCCTCACCGACGATGGCTACGTGCTGACGAATCATCACGTCGTGCGCGACCGCCAGGGTGGCGTGCGCGTGCGCTTCGCAGACGGACGCGATGTCGGTGCGCGCGTCGTCGGCGTCGATCCCCGCACGGATCTCGCGGTGCTCCGCGTCGACGCGAGATCTCTCGCGACGCTCCCGCTCGCGAAAGCGAGTGACGTGAAGGTCGGTCAGATCGTGGTCGCAGTAGGCAATCCGTTGCGGTTCGAACGCTCGGTGAGTCTCGGCGTCGTGAGCGCGATCGATCGCTTTCTTCCCGGCCCCGGCGGCTCGTCGCTCGAAGGGCTTATCCAGACCGACGCGGCGATCAATCCCGGCAACTCGGGCGGCCCGCTCGTGAACGTGCACGGCGCTGTCGTCGGGATCAGCACCGCGATCATTCCGTACGCGCAGGGGATCGGCTTCGCGGTCCCGGCGGCGACCGCGCAATGGGTCGCGGGCGTGCTCATGAAGAAGGGCACGATCGAACGGCCGTACGTGGGAATTGCCGCGCGTGGCGAGCAACTCGCGCCCGCCCTCGCCCAGATGCTCGGTGGTCAATCGCGCGGCGTTCGCGTGATCACGGTCGGCAATTCGACCCCCGCGGCGGCTGCTGGATTGCGCGACGGCGACGTGCTCTTCGCGTGCAACGACGAACCGATCGGCAGCGTCGACGAATTGCAACGCGTGATGGTGATGGCGAATGCGAGCGAAGTGCGGGTCGCATACGTGCGAGATCGTGCACGCCGAGAAGCGTTCTTGCGCCCTCGCATGCCGGTCGCGTTCACGGCCGCGTAACGCGCATCGCTCACCACACCACCGCCACGACGTCGGCACGGTCGTTCATCGTGCCGTTTCCGAGCTGCCCCGCGCGATTGCGACCCCAGCAGCGAAGCGTTCCGTCGTTGCGCAACGCACACGCGTGGCCCCCGCCCACGGAGAGCGCGGTTGCATCGGTGATCCCTTCGACACGCGCGGGTTCGGCCGTTCGCGTCGTGCACCACACGGTTCCGTTCGCGAGCCGCGCGCACGTTCGTCCGGTAGCGAGGGAGATCTCTGCGACGTGCTCGAACCCGGGCACGATCGCAGGCGCGGCGCGCATCAACGCCGTCCCGTCACCGAGTTGTCCGGCGTTGTTCCATCCCCAGCACCACACGTGTCCATCGGCGACGACCGCGCACGAATGCGCATCGCCAGCACCCGCGCCGGTGACCGCACCGACGATGCCGGCGATGGCGAACGGCGCGGGATGATTCTGCTCGGTCGCGTCGGCGAGTTGCCGATGATCATTGCGCCCCCAGCACCAGAGCGTCGCGTCGTCGCGCACCGCACACCCGTGATGATTGCCGAGCGTGATCGACGTGACGCGCGAGAGTCCCGCGGCGACGGGCGTGAAATGATCCGCGCGCGTGCCGTCGCCGAGTTGCCCGGCCGGGTTGCGGCCCCAGCAGCGAACGCTTCCGTCCGCGAGTCGGGCGCAGCTGTGTTCGCTTCCGAGCGCGAGCGACGTCGCGTTTGCAATGCCGCGCGCTGCGACCGGCGTCGCGCGATCGACGGTGGTGCCGTCGCCGAGTTGCCCGTGGCGGTTCGCCCCCCAACACATCACTGCGCCGTCGCGCGTGATCGCGCACGTGTGGCCGCCGCCCGCCGCGATCGACACGGCATCACGCATCGCAATCACCGGTGCAGGCGTAGCGCGCGAGAGCGTGGTGCCGTCACCGAGCTGGCCGTTCGCGTTGAATCCCCAGCAACGAACCGTGCCGTCGTTCATGCGCGCGCACGTGTGGCCGTCGCATGCCGCCGGCGCGTTCGCGAGGGCGGTCGCACACTCGGGACTCGATCCGCCGCCGACCGCAACCTGCGTCGCCGCCGTCGCGCGAGCACCGGCATTCCCGATGTTTCCAGCCGCAGGCGGGACCGGCGAAGGGCGCGGGGTTCTCGCTCCAGCGGTGTTTTCGCCATCGGTGCGATCGCGGCATCCGTTCGATGATGCGAGCGTCGCGAGGCCGATCACGAGTGCGTTGAGTCGTCCGGTGCGCACGAGCGAAGAGCGATCGTATCGCCCACGTTCGCCGCGATGTCACCAGCGACGGATGTGCGCCGCGCGGAAGGCCGGGTCGGCGAGATCCGTGTTTGCGCGTCCGCCGGGAATGGAGCGGTAGTCGATCAAGGGTTCCTGCGGCGGTGCATCGACACTCTCGGAAGCCTGCGCACCCGGCAATGCGGGCGTCTCGGCGCCTGTGCCTGCCGCCGCGGGCGCTGCGTACGAAGGGCCGCCCATGTAGATCGGATACGGGACGTAGACCACGTTGGGCGTAACGGCGGCCGCGCGAAGAAGCGACGGCGGTATCGCGGTCATCCCGCTCGCCTGCTGCTGCGCGATGGATGCCGCGACGATCTGCCCGACGTTCGTACCGGTCGCACCGGCGACATTGCCTGCGTTGATGTTCACGCTACCGGCGGCGGACGCGATCGGCGTCGGCGCACCAAACGTCGCAGTACCGCCCGTCGGCACCGTGAACACCGAAGGCGCTGGCACTGTTGCGGGAATTGCGACGGTTCCACCTGCGGTGGCATCGACCGCTTGCGCGTGCGCCGGCGCAGCCAGCGCGAACGACAAGGCACTGACTGCCAGCGCGAGCGAGCCAGAGATGAACCGCGGTCGCGAAGTAGAGTTCATGCGTAGGATCACTGCACGAACCACACCCCTCACGACGTGCATCAGCGTCGCAGTCGAGCCCTCTGCCTTCGATCTTCGTCGGATTCGATCTCGTGCGTGTCGCCGGACGAGTGTTCTGCGCGGTCGACTTCGACCCTCACGAGCGACGGGGGAGGCGCCACACGATCGACCCCTGCTGCACGCAAGCGCGCGTCGTCGTGCGGGTGCGCGCCGATCGGGCCCGATTCGTCGCGTCCGGCTTCGTCGTCGCCGAACTCGCGCGTCGCGTGATCCACGCCGCGTTGCACTTGTTTCGCGATCCCGTTGAGCAGCAGCGCCACGCCTTGCTCGACGGCGTTCTCGAACTGCTCGGCACCGTGACGAATCGCCGCCTTGCGCTGACGACGCGCCTCTCGCTTCGCGTGCTTCTTTGCGCGCACTGCAGCGATCTCGGCAGCCTTCGCCTCGCGGATGGCCTGCTTCTCGAGTCGCAACGCACGCTCCTCGGGCGCCTCCTTCTTCGGGAAGAACACCGACATCCCGTGCAGCGCCAGGCCGATGCCCCAGAGGATCGCGATCGCGAACCACCACACGCCGCCCGTCGTGAGCAGGTCGAGCCCGGCGAGCGCCGTGTTCACGACGGCGAAGACTGTTAGATGGCGGAAGAACGCGCGACGGCTGCGTGCGACGCGCGCCGCGTCGTCGTCGACGATGGAACGGTTCGCAGACAACTCGTTCGCCGCATGTTCGACCGCGACCGGATCGATCCCGGCCTCGCGTGCAGCATCGACGAGTTCGTCGTGCGAGATCTCGCCCTCACGCGATGACTGACGCTCGAGCGCGCGACGCAGGATCTCCTGCATCTCGTCTCTGGTGTAACGACGTGGCGGCGGCCCTGGCATGCCAGGGGAATTCTGAGGCGTTGCGCACCGAACGCAACGCCTTACCGCTCGGCGCGACGCGCGCCCCTACTCGTCGAGCGCACGCCCCTCGGCATCGACGATCAGGGGTTCGCCGGCGCTTCGCACGCGCACCGAGTCGCCCATCGCCTGCCGAACCTCTTGAACGACTTCGTCCGCGTGATCCACCGAGACTTCGACGCGGACCGAAGAACTGTCCGCTTGCCAGCCACCATCTCGACCGAGAGAAACCGCGCTGTCGAGACTGGCGAACCACTCGTCGAGATCAGTCACGTCTTCAGCGGGTGCGAACCAGAGCACGATTCGGTCTGCCATGGGGCAACGGTTGGTGCAGTGCGCGTGCCGGTGCAGTTTCAAACCATGTCGAGCGCGTGGCGCGCATCGTCGACGATGTCGAGTTCGTTTTCGATCCCGACCGCATAACGGACGAGCGCGTCGGGAATGCCCACCGCACTTCGCTCTTCGCTACTCAGCGCGAAGTAGCTCATGAGTGCCGGCTGCTCGACGAGACTCTCCACACCGCCGAGCGAGGGCGCGATGTGAGGCACTTGCAGCGCGTCGATGAAGCGGCCGGTGCCCGCGAGATCGCTGCGCAGCTCGAACGTGACGACGCCGCCCGCCCCGCGCGGGAGATACCGCTTCGCGAGCGCGTGATGCGGATGACTCTCGAGTCCTGGATAGAACACGCGCGCGATCTTCGGATGCGCTTCGAGCACGCGGGCGAGTGCGAGCGCGGTCTGGTTCTGACGGAGCACGCGCAACTCGAGGGTCTTCATTCCGCGCAACACGAGATACGCCGCATGCGGATCGCACACGCCGCCGAGCACGTCGCGCATGTCGCGCACGAGCGAGACGAGTCCCTCCGGTCCCGCCACGAGTCCCGCGAGAACGTCGTTGTGCCCCGCCAGATACTTCGTCGCGCTGTGGACGACGAGATCGATGCCGAACGCGGCGGGGGTGAGATTCACCGGCGTCGCGAAGGTCGAATCGATGATGGTCTTGACGCGGCGCCCGCGCGCGATGGTCGCAAGTCGCTCGAGGTCGACGAGATTGAGCGAAGGATTCGTCGGCATCTCCGACACGATCAATCGCGTCTCGGGACGGAGCGCGCGTTCGAGGTCGTCGAGATCGCCCGGGTCGACGAGCGTGTGCGTGACGCCGAAGCGCTCGAGGATCGGTCCGACGAACTGCCGCGTGCGGCGATAGCAGTCGCGGAACAACACCACGTGCGAACCGCTCTTCAGGAACGCGAGGATCGCCGTCGTGAGCGCGGCCATGCCGCTGCCGAATGCGAGTCCGTCTTCGCAGCCCTCGAGTGCGGCGATCTTTCGTTCGAGCACCCGCACCGTCGGATTGCCGTAGCGCCCGTACTCTTCGCGCGTGTGACGCCCCTCCATGTACTCGGTCAGCTCGCGGGTATCGCGAAAGCTGTACGTCGATGTCGCCACGATCGGCGTCGTGAGTGCATCGAGCGGTTGCGATCGCGGCTCGCCGGCGTGGACCGCCCGAGTCGAGGTTCCTGCGTCGGGGCGGGATGATTCGTCGGAAGTGGGCATGGGGTGCGCGCGGAGAGTATGCCCGCGATCGCTTCGCATGATCCATCGCACTGCGGATGCGCGGAACGAGCGCGTTGCGTGGAGCACGAGTGCACAGGATCGGTGTGCTCGAGGCGGTCCGGCGCTTGCTCATCCGATCGCAGGAGACCTACCGAGTGCTTCCGATCCGAGACGACACTCCGTCACGCATTACACCTTGGGCGGTGTTCACGATCCTCGCGATGAACGCGCTCGTGTTGTTCCTCGAGCAGTTCCCGTCGGTCGACGTCCCCACGGTGGTCGGAACCTTCGGGCTCGTGCCGCATCGCTTCATGCACTGGACCTCGCTCGGCGGCTCGGTGCACGACCCGTGGCGGTATCTCCCGCTCTTCTCGGCGATGTTCCTGCACGACGGCTGGCTGCACTTCGCGACCAACATGCTCTACCTGTGGACCTTCGGACGCGCGCTCGAAGCGCGTCTCGGTCGCAGCGGTCTGGTGATCACGTATGCGCTCTCGGGCCTCGCTGCCGGGCTCGGTCAGTTGCTCGCGCTGCCGGGATCGAACGCCGCGATGGTCGGTGCATCCGGCGCGATCGCGGGGCTCCTCGGCGCATACCTGGTGTGCTTCCCGCGCGCGAAACTCACGCTCGCGTTTCCGTTCTACCTGGTGCCGTGGGTGCTCCGCGTTCGCGCGATGTGGTTCCTGCTCGCGTGGTTCGGACTGCAGGTGTGCAAGGGGACGATGGACCTTCTCTCCAGTACCGCCGATCCGCCGGTCGCATGGTGGGCGCACGTTGCCGGCTTCGTCGCGGGCATGTGCGCGGCGCTCGCGGGGCGCGCGTTCCCGAACGACTCGATCCAGTACGCCACGCTTCCCCGCCTGGCGCGGGCCGGAACGAGTCCGCGTGCGTCGCAGTTGCCGAACCCGCCGCGAACGTCACGCATGCCGACTTGGACCGACTGGCGCGGGTCGCTGCTCCCGTAGACGATGTCTACGGGGCCGACCAGGTGCCGGGGCAGTAGCCGACGACTTCACCGAACCCTGCCAAGGTACCGCCCCACGCCGGGATTCCCTCCGCGTGCCAGTACCACCGGTTGTTCATCGGCGAGAAGATCGCCATGCACACGTCGCCGCTGTCTCCGGCGAAGTCCGCAACGAGAGCGGTGTCGACGACCCCTGTGCGCGGCGTGAGTCGCGCGACGCCCACCGGCGTGGAATTCCGCACGTACAGCACGTGGTACTCGTTCGCGAAATACTCGGCTGTTCCCCAGTGCGCGAACGACTCGCATCCCGCCGCGCGTGGCGGGTCTCCGACGGTCGCCCCGGTGATGATCGGTGTGACGGTCCCGCTCGGGAGATCAACGTTGTAGTAGCCGCGCGCGGGGGCG
>CBIHQZ010000303.1:0-7367 GCA_966212315.1 uncultured Myxococcales bacterium | reverse complement strand
GCACCTTCGCGTCTTGCCGCGGACCGCGGCGTGAAGACACTCGCCGAGCTGATCGCACGCGACCCCGACACCACCCTCGGCGCCCGCACCATCGCGGCGCACGGAAAGTCCCTCCCGTTCCTGCTCAAGGTCCTGGCGGCCGATCAGCCCCTTTCGCTGCAAGCGCATCCCAATCTCGCGCAGGCTCGCGAGGGCTTCGCGCGCGAAGAAGCTGCCCGCGTTCCGCGCGATGCGCCCCATCGCTCGTACAAAGACGCCAATCACAAGCCCGAGTTGATCTGCGCGCTCACGCACTTCGAAGCGCTCTGTGGCTTCCGTTCGGCGCCCGAACTGCTCGCGCTCTTCTCCGAACTCGGCGTCGCGGAACTCGAGAGTGCCTGCGCCACGCTGCGTGCGCACCCCGATGCGAACGGACTTCGCTCGGTCTTCGGCGCGCTCTTCGCGCTCGATCGCGAGACGCGGGCAACGCTCGTCGACGCGGTTTCGCGCGCGGCCGCGAAGATCACGGAAGGCCCGTTCGCGCGGGCGTTCGCGTGGACCGGCCGGTTCGCAGAATTGTATCCGGGCGATGTCGGCGTGGTCGTCGCGTTGATGTTGCGCGACGTGCAGCTCAACCCCGGTGATGCGCTCTATCTCCCCGCGGGAAACCTGCACGCGTACGTGCACGGCGCAGGCGTCGAGATCATGGCCAGCTCGGACAACGTGCTGCGCGGCGGGCTCACACCGAAGCATGTCGATCTCGACGAGTTGGTGCGTGTTCTGGACTTCCGCGACGACCCGATCCCGATCGTGCATCCGCGCGACGAGGGCTCGGTGCACGTGTACGAAACGCCGGCTCGCGAATTCGAACTCGCGCGCATCGACGCAACGTCGGCGGGCGTCACGTTGAAGCCCGACGGTCCGGAGGTCCTTCTCTGCACCGAAGGAACCGTGCGGGTCGAGCACGGGGCCGACGAGCGCCACGAGTTGCGCGGCGGAGCGTCGCTGTTCGTGCCGGCCGGGAGCGGTGAGTACGTGCTGCGCGGCGTGGGAACGGTCTACCGAGCCGGCGTCCCGTAGTCCGCGAACGTCACTTCTTGCGTCGCGACGCCGGGATCTTCCCGATGCGCGGGTCGCGCTTTTTCACCAGCGCGCACGCACGCATCACGCTCTCTTCGAAATCATCGGAATCCGCCGGGAGATTCTGCCATTTCGTCTCACCGGGCCCGAAGATCGATATCGACCGCAGCGACGGGAACTCCGCACGCAACGAGGCGTGATGCTCGGTCTCGGTCGCGATCCACACGCCGTCGTCCTCGGGCGGACTCGAACGCGCGCGCAGGATGAAGACGATCTTTTCCCCCACGTACACCGAACGACATCCGAACATCGGTTTCGTCACCGGATCGAGGGACTCGAGTTCGTCGAGCACCCACGCGTGCGGAATCTTCGCCGGCTTCGCGGCCGTCGAGGCAAACGGATCGACCGTCCCGCGGCTCGCGCCACGCTTTCGTTTCGCACCCGCCATTTGCGCCGATCCTAGCCCAGCTCGCCCTTCGTTCACGCGTCGGTTCGATTGCGCCGTGAGTGCGCCATCGCTAGTCTTCGGGCGCCGTGCATTCGGCCCCTCCGCAGACGCTCGCCGATCGCTGGCAGCTCATCGAACTCCTCGGCAAAGGCGCGATGGGCGAGGTGTGGCGTGGTCGTCACGTGGTGCTCGGCCACGAAGCCGCCATCAAGCTCATGCGCCCGGATGCGGCCGCGGATGCAGATCTCGTGTCGCGCTTCCGTCGCGAGGCGCGCATCGCGGCGCAGGTGCGGCACCGGAATCTCGTGCGCGTCGAGGACCTCGGCAATGCGCCCGACGGCCGCCCGTTCCTGGTGATGGAACTTCTGCGCGGCGAATCGCTGCAGCACTTGATGGATCGCGTGCAGAAGGTCGAGCGCAACACGGCCGTGCGATTCGTCGCACACGTCGGCGCGGCCTGCGATGTCGCCCACGCGGCTGGAATCGTTCATCGCGATCTCAAGCCCGACAACTGTTTCGTGGTGATCGACGAGGACGGCATTCCGCAGGTAAAGGTGCTCGACTTCGGCGTCGCGAAAGTTGCCGACGGCGTCTTCAAGACCACCCACGGCGCGATGACGGGCTCGCACGCGCTGCTCGGAACGCCCGTGTACATGTCGCCCGAACAAGCGCGCGGCGAGGCGGATCTCGACGGACGCAGCGATCTCTGGTCGCTCGCGGTCATCGCGTACGAAATGCTCACCGGCCGCCTCCCGTTCGCGGCGGAGAACATCTCGCAACTGCTCTACTCGATTCTCGCAGCGCCCATTCCGCCGCCATCCACGTTCGATCCGTCGATCGATGCGCGCATCGATTCGTGGTTCGCGGTTGCGCTCGATCGCGATCGGACCCGCCGGTTCCAGAGCGGACGCGAACTCGCCACCACGTTTGCGCAGGCGCTCGGCGTGACGCTCGGAAGCGCGAGTCTCACGCCGCCGGCACTTCCCGCCGCGGGGAGCGGGGTGCCGTTCTCGCCGATGGGTCCGACGGTCGCGCAACCGATGTCGATCCCGCCGCAACGTCCGCAGCACCCAGGGATGTCTGCCGCGACGATGGCCGCGCCGACGAGTCAGCTCGACGTCGACACGCGGCGTTTCGCCGAACGTCCCGGCTCGATGCGTCCCCCCGCGTACGCGGCGCCGTCGATGCCGCCGCCTGCCTATCAGCCGTCGTACGCGCCGCAAGCTTCTACGGCACCGCAGCTTCTCCGCACCGAAGCGATGCCTCTCGTGACGCCCGCGATGGCGCAGGGATTCCATCCATCGCAGCAGCCCGGGATGCATGGGCACAGCGGATTCGGCCCGATGCCGCAGTACCCGCACGCGCCTCCCACGAGCGGCGGATCGAGTCGTCTCGGTGTGTGGATGCTCGCGCTCGGCATCCTGGCCGGCATGCTCGTGACCGCGACGATCGTCCTCGCGCAACGCCGTGCGAATCGCCGCGCCGCGATCACGCAGCACCAACAGGCGAACAACGTCGTGATCCCTACGCCGGTGCAATTGCAGACGCCCCCGCCGACCGCGATCGAGAATCGCGCCCCGGTCGCCACGCCCGATGTCGTCACGGGGGCCGCGCCGCAAGCACCGACGCCACCGACCGGATCGCCGCACAATTCCCGCACTGCGCGCCCGCACGCGTCGAACGAATCAGCGCCGTCGCACCCGGCGCAGACCGACGATCCACCGACGCCCGCCGCCACGACGCACTCGACGCACGCCCCACCGACGGGCGAGACTCCCGCGGGCGAGCAGCAGTTCGATGGCCCCTAGCACACCGATCGCGTCACCCTCTTTTCGCGCAGCGCGCGTTCCGGTCTTGATGCTCGCACTCGCGTGCGCGTCCGCCGTCGGTACGCATGCCGAGTCGGCGTTCGCACAGCAAGCCAGCGCGGACGACGCCGAGGCCACCGCGCAATTCCGCCGCGGCCGCACGCTCTACGACGCGCATCGCTACGACGAAGCTCTCGCCGCGTTCCGCGCTTCGCTCGAGATTCTTCCCTCGCCCGCGACGCGCATCTACGTCGCGCGTTCGCTGCGACACATGCCCGGTCACGTCGCCGAGGCCTACGGTGAGTACATCGCTTCCGCGGACGAAGCCGACCGCCGTGCCGGTGACGAACCGCGCTATCGCCCGGTCGCACAGGCCGCTCGCAACGAAGCGCGCGAGAGCCTCGCAGAGATCACGCTGGTCACACTCGTCACGACCGATCTACCCACCGACGCGCAGATCTCGATCGATGGAACGCCGCTCGATGCCGATCGCGTCGGCCACGAATTCGCGCTCGAGCCTGGCACTCACACGATCGACGCAAGCGCGGCGGGCCGCGTGCGTTCGCATCAGCAGATCGAACTCATCGCGGGCAACGCCGCACGCGTGCCGATCACACTGCAGCCCGAAGCCCCCGCGGGTCCGATGGGATCGATTCTCGTCCCGACCGGTCCGGTCGCGCCGCCGCCGCAGCCGCGCATCACGCAGTCGGTGCCCGTCGTGATGCCGCCGCCGAACAATCGCGCACCGATCGAACCGCCGCCGCCCAACAATCTCCCGGGCACGACCACGCCGCCCGGATCCGCGCTGCGATCGATCGGTGGCGTCACCATCGGCCTCGGCGCGCTGGTCTTCGTCGGAGGCGCGATCGCCGGGGGCATCACGCTCGCGGAATACAACTCGCTCTCGCGCGACTGCAACAGCGGGCTCTGCCCTTCCACGGTGATGAACGCAGAGGCGCGCGCCGCTCGTGGACGCACTGCCGGCATCATCACGACCGCCGGGCTCGCGAGCGGAGGCGGGTTGATCGTTCTCGGCGCGATTCTCTTCGCCGTCGGTCGCAGCCGCGCACGCAGCGCGTACGAAACGATCGGACGGATCTACGTCGATCCCGCCCTCGGCACCGCCGGTTTCTCGGGGACGTTCTGAACGATGCCTGACCCGAACGACTCGGATGCGGCGAGCCCCGCGGTCGGTGATGCGTGCGAAGTGCCGTTCGCTCCGTCCGAACGGGTGATCGATATCGCACTCGCGCTCGGCGCCGATGGCTCGCGATGGCTCGCGGTGCGCGCGGTCGAGTCGAACGGTGAGCGCGCCCGCATCGCGGTGACCCGACTCGCGTCGGACTACGCATCCGGCACCGAATCGCCGTGGAACACCATCGCACGCGGGGCCATCGGCGAACTCGCGCTCGGTGCGCTCGCCTCGGCGCCCGACGGCAGCGTGGTGCTCTCGTATCGTGGCGAAGAAGGCCTCGCGTGGATCACGTCGTTCGATCCGCGCGGTCGCACGACGAACACCCGCTTCATTCTCCCGTGTGTCGAACCGCCCGGGCTGGTGATCGAACCGCTCGATGGCGATCGCATCGTTTCGATTCGCCCGCCTCGTGGTGAAGCCTACGCGATGGCACTGCTCGATCGCGGCATCGAACAGCGCGTGCACGCCGCGCCGCGCGCTGCACTCAACGTGACGCTCGCAGCCGGTACGCCCGGCGTCGCACTCGGATGCACGCTCGGCGGCGTGGTGCATATCGTCGACGCCAATGGCGCTCGGCCTTTCGCGCGACTCTCGCGACGATCGATCGCGCATGCACCGATACTCGCCTCGCTCGCCGGTCGATGGTTCGCGGCGTGGGTCAACGAAGACGTGGGCAAGCTCGTGATGGCGCGCGCGCGACTCGGCGACGAACACGCCGGACGCGTCGCCGAAGTGTGGGCGCCCCTCGATCGTCCCACCAGCAGCGCGCCGGCGTTGGTGGGCGATGCCTCGGGCGGATGGATCGCGTGGCGCGAAGAGCGCGGCCCGCGCGCGGCGGCTTACTTGCGCCGGCTCGATGGCGATGGCGAGCAGATCGGTCGCGAATTGCGACTCAGCGATCGTGCGGCCATTGCCGCGCCCGGTCGCGTTGCGCTCGCATCGCGCGGCGACGGCTCAGTGTGCGCGGCATGGGTCGAACAGCGCGACGAGCGCACGTCGGTGTGGACGCGCGAGGCTTTCGTCGCGGCATAGCAACGCGTCTCGACGTGATCGTGATCGTGATCGTGATCGATGAGATCTCGTCGGTGATTGCGATCTCACAGACCGAATCGCCAGTTCAGAAATCGGCGGCGCTTGTTACGCGTGCAGCCGGCGAGCGAACGAGATGTGCTCGTCGATGTCTTCTTCGATCTCTTCGAACGAGAGACCGACGCCGTGCATGCTCCCATCGCTCGCCTCGAGTCGGAGCACGCGCCGCACTTGACAGCGTACTGTCATCTCCCACGACCCGTCGGGAAGCGCGAAGATGGCCCGCACGCGCGTGCCGACCGGGTACGCATCGAACGTCTCCACGAAGATGCCGCGCGCCGAGATGTCCTTCGCGATGCACCTCCGGATCCCGTGCGGGCCGTCGATCAATACTGCGAATGCCAGCCGCTGACGCGGCACGGACCGTCGTTCGTCGCTCACGAAACAAACGGTACCGACCTCTGCACACACTTCTCTACTTTTCGCCGAGAGCGTCGCGCACCGCGCTCAGCTCTTCTTCTTCGACGCGCCCTTCTTCGCCGCGGGCGCCTTCTTCTCGGCCGGAGCTTCGAGCGTCAGCGTGAGGGCGGGCGGAGCCGGCGCCGGCATCGGTTCGGTGCGTCCCACCAGACCGCGCAGCAGTGCGATCTCGTCTCTGTACGGCCGGGTGCCGTCCTCGCGGTGCGGCGTTTCGAGCACGCCGGGGATCTTCGCGAAGCGTGGATCGTTGACCAGCAGCCGGAACGGCTCGAGCCCGAGCAATCCGGTGCCGAGATTGTCGTGGCGATCGACGCGCGATCCGAGCGGCTTCTTCGAGTCGTTGAGATGAAACGCACGCAGCTTCGAGATCCCGATCGCGCGATCGAACTCGCTCCACATCGCCTCGTAGCTGTCCTTGGTGCGGGGATCGTAACCGCTCGCGAATGCGTGCTGCGTGTCGAAGCACACGCCGAGTCGATTCGCGCCGACCCTGGTGCGTTCGATGATCGCGCCGATCTGATCGAACGAGCACCCGAGGCATCCGCCCGAACCGGCCGCGTTCTCGAGCACGATCTGCGTCGGCACTTCGCCTACCGTTTCGTGAATCCACGAAAGCGCATCGGCGATTCGCGTGAGCCCCTCGTCCTGTCGCCGCTCGAAGCTCTCGTCGCTCTCCTTCGCGATCCGCGCGCCGCACGAACCGGGATGGAACACCACGTAGTCGACGCCGAGTCGCACGCAGCGCTGGACCTCCGCGAGCATCGACGCGCGCGAGCGTTGGAAGATGGTCTCGTCGCCCGACGCGAGATTGATGAGGTAGCTGTCGTGCGAGAGTACCGGACGTCCCGCGCGTTTCGCGGCCTGCGTCTTCCACGCGAGCACCGCTTCGTCGGTCAGTTCGGGCTCGCGCCACGCGTTCGCGTTCTTGGTGAAGATCTGGACCGCGGCGGCTTCGTCGTCGTCGGCGAAGCCGAGTGCATTGTGAAGTCCGCCCGCAACCGATTCGTGTGCGCCGATGAGCATTGCGGCGTGAACCTACGACGCACCCCGGCGACTGGCGAGATCAGTAATCCGCGGGCGGGCAGCGTTCGCCGTGGCGTCGTCGATACACGGGCTCACCGTCGACGTAGCGCATGAAGCAGTACTTCCGGTCGAGGTAACTGCGCAGCAACGGGTAGTTGTACATGTAGCGCCCGTTCATCGAACGCCCCGCGTCGATCACCAGCTCGGGCTGTTCGCGTTCGAGATCCTCGAGCAGTTGTTCCCGCGAGCCCGGCACCACGCGCCGTTCTTCTTCGTCGTGCGTCGCCTGGAACCACGGCACCACGCCGGCCGGATACACCGTGTA
>CBIHQZ010000302.1:0-7376 GCA_966212315.1 uncultured Myxococcales bacterium | reverse complement strand
GGCTCGTCGGCGCGCCGGCATGCGGCGACGTGATGCGTCTGCAGATCAAGGTCGATGACAACGGCGTGATCCAAGACGCGAAGTTCAAGACCTTCGGTTGCGGCTCGGCCATCGCGTCGTCGTCGCTTGCGACCGAATGGATCAAGGGCAAGCACATCGACGAGGCGTCCAAGATCAAGAACTCGGACATCGCGCAGGAGCTGAACCTTCCGCCGGTGAAGATCCACTGCTCGGTGCTCGCGGAAGACGCGATCAAGAGCGCGATCGAAGACTTCCGTCAGAAGCAGGCCGCACGGCGCAACTCGCAAGGCTGAGTCGCATCGCGCGCGCTGAATGACGACGATGGAGAGCACGATGCAGCAGTCGGAAACGAACACCACCCCGGTCGCTGGCGAGGCGAACGCGTCGAGCGATGCGAACGCGCCGAAGAAGGCGATGTCCGTGAACGTGTCACCGAAAGCCATTCAGATGGCGAAGCAAGCGCTCGTGAAGCGCGGCACCCCGAACGGGATGTTGCGTCTCGGCGTGAAGGGCGGCGGCTGCTCGGGGTTCTCGTACGTGATGGAATTCGCCGACGAAGCGCGCGCGCGCGACAACGTGTTCGACTTCGACGGACTCAAGGTCGTCGTCGATCCGAAGTCACTCGTGTTCCTGAATGGCAGCACGCTCGATTACGAAGTGAAGCTGATGCAGCACGGGTTCAAGTTCGTGAACCCGAACGAAGCAGGCGGCTGCGGCTGCGGCGAGAGCTTCTCGGTCTGAGCGCACACTCGTCGCGCGAGCTACGCGCGAGGCATTGAATCATGTCCGATCCGTTCACCACTCTCGGCCTTCCGCGCCACTTCACGATCGACGTCGCGCAGCTCGAACAGCGATTTCGCGACGTCTCGCGCACCCTCCATCCCGACGCTCACGTGAATGCCTCGCCGGCAGAACGGCGCCTTGCGGCAGAGAAGTCGGCGGCGGTGAACGAGGCGTTTCGCCTGCTCAAGAATCCGCAGACGCGCGCGGCGGCGCTGCTGTCACGAGTCGGTCGCACGGTCGAAGAGAACACGCGCGCCGAGCCGGCGCTGCTGATGGAGATCCTCGAGCTGCGCGAAGAACTCGAAGGTGTTCGTGGCGCGAGCGATCGCGAGGCGAAGGTCGGTGCGTTGCGCACGACGGTTCAGCAGCACGTGAACGACGCCGAACGCGACATTGCGAATGCGTTCGATGGGGACAAAGAACCCGATGCCGCGCTAATCGACCGCGCGTATCGCGCATTGATCAAACTTCGCTACCTGTACCGCTTCCTCGAGGAAGCCGACGCGATCCTCGACGACGACGCGTAGACACACGAGACGCTCATGGGACTCCTGCAGATCTTCGACCCCAACGCGCGACCGACCCCGATCGGCATCGACCTCGGCACGACGAACTCGCTCGTGGCGTGGGTGGCAGATGGCTCGCCGCTCAGCGTGCTTGATTGCGACAACGATCCGCTGGTGCCGAGCGTTGTCGCCTACCTGCCCGACGGTGAGGTCATCGTCGGCAAGGCGGCGCGTGATCTCGCCCTGAAATTCCCGCGCGAAACGATCGTCAGCGTGAAGCGTTTCATGGGTCGAGGTGCGGACGATGCCGAGACGCGAAGGCTCGGTCCGTACGAATTCGTGCCGGGGCGCGAGGGCGACTCGAACACCGTGCGCTTCGCGGTGCACGGCAAGGTGGTGACGCCGGTCGAAGTCTCCGCGGAGATCTTGAAGGCGCTCAAGGTCGCGGCCGAAGAGAAGCTGCAGATGGTCGGCGGCGTGGTGATCACGGTGCCTGCGTACTTCGACGACGCACAGCGACAGGCCACCAAGGACGCGGGACGTCTCGCGGGTCTCGATGTGCTGCGCTTGCTGAACGAGCCGACGGCGGCCGCGCTCGCGTACGGACTCGACAAGAAGAAGACCAGCGGAACGTTCGCGGTCTACGACCTCGGTGGCGGCACGTTCGACATCACGATCCTCACGCTCGACGACGGCGTGTTCCAAGTGCGCTCGACCGGCGGTGATTCGCAGCTCGGTGGCGACGACATGGATCGCGCGCTCGCAGACGTGCTCTTGCGCGAGGCCGGTTGGAAGATGCGCGGGCACGAAGGCGATCACGCGGAGGCTGCACCGGAAGTGCTGCGCGCGGCGCTGAGTGCGGCGAAGAAGGTGAAGCACGATCTCACCGACAACGACGTCGCGAGTGTCGACCTCGATTTCGGCGGGCGCGCGGTGAAGCGCAACGTCACGCGTGCGGAGTTCGATGCGCTGGTGAAGCCGATCGTCGAGAAGACGGGCGCGGCGTGTCGACGCGCGTTGAAGGACGCGGGAACCAAGCCCGAGCAACTCGATGGCGTCGTGCTGGTGGGCGGTTCGACGCGCGTGCCGTTCGTGCGGTCGTTCGTGAAGGAACTGTTCAAGCAGGAGCCCCTCACCGACATCGATCCCGATCAGGTCGTCGCGCTCGGCGCCGCGGTGCAGGCCGACATCCTCGCGGGGACGCAGCAGAACGAAGCACTGATCTTCGACGTGACGCCGCTGTCGCTCGGGATCGAGACGATGGGCGGAATCGTCGAGAAGATCCTCCCGCGCAACACCACGATTCCGGCGGCGCGGGCGCAGCAGTTCACCACCTACGTCGACGGCCAGACCGGGTTCGACTTGCACGTCGTGCAGGGCGAACGCGAACTCGCGAAAGACTGTCGATCGCTCGCGCGCTTCACGCTGCGGGGGATTCCGGTGATGGTCGCGGGCGCCGCGAAACTCGAACTGACCTTTCGCGTCGATGCCGATGGTTTGCTGAAGGTGCACGCGAAAGAGCTGAATACCGGCGTCGAGACCGAGGTCGATGTGAAGCCTTCGTATGGGCTCACCGACGAAGACGTCGAGCGAATGCTCATCGATTCGTTCGAGCATGCCGAGGAAGACATCGGCGCGCGACAGACGATCGAGCGCATCGTCGAGGGCGAGCGTGTGATCGCGGCGACCGTGGAGGCACTCACGAAGGACGGCGACGTGCTCGACGAGGACGAACGTGCCGAAGTGGATGGGTCCCTGCGCGCGTTGAAGGACGCGATCGTGAAGAAGGACTCGCGCGCGATCCAGATGCGCACCGAAGCGCTGGATCGTGCGACGACGCCGCTGGCGGAGCGCCGCATGGACCGCGCGATGGCGGGGGCGATGCGCGGACGCGCAGTGGACGAAGTGGAGAAGACCGTGGAGAAGAGTCAGGGCGTCGATGCCCACGTCGCCGAGCACGCCGCGCGCTCGCACGAGAACCGAGGGCATTGAGATGGCAAAGGTGCGGTATCTCCACGAGGGAATCGAAGTCGACGTGCCGGTGGGGACGTCGTTGTTGCAGGCGTCGCAAAAGGGGCACGTCACGCACGGAAGCGCCTGCGGCGGCGTGTGCGCGTGTTCGACCTGTCACGTCTACGTGAAGAAGGGCGCCGAACTGCTGAGCGAAGCCGAGGACGACGAACTCGACATCCTCGACAAGGCGTTCGACGTGCGGGCGACATCGAGACTCGGGTGCCAGGCGAAGATCGAGCGCGAAGGCGACATCGAGATCGAACTGACGCGCGAGACGATCGACACGTTCTACAACGAGCACCCGGACGAGCGACGGAAGATGGAAGCCGCGAAGAAGGCTCGCTGAGCGGTTCGCACGCGCGGCGGGGTATTCGCGCGGAGGCGCGCGGGCGCAGGGTTCGAGCGCGGGGCGCGAAATGTCAGAAAGCTAATACCGTCCCCCCGCGCGCTTGGCGGGATGCCGTTTGGGTCCTGAAAAAGGCCGATTCGCCGCGAGCGAGAAATGTCAGAAAGCTAATACCGTCCCCGCGCTACCCTCGCGGCAGATGCTCCCGCCTCGCCCCAGCAGTCTCCCGAACGGCAGCCCGTCTCAACGTCTGAGCGCGTTTCCGAGCGCGTTGCCGTCCATCCCGCCGCCGCCGGAGGGGTACCTCCCCCCCCCCGGGTTTCAGCTGAAATACACCGCGGCCGTCACCGGCGTGGCGCTGGTGCTGATGGTGGCGCTCGGCGTTGCGATCGAGCGAATCACCGACACTGCGGCACGAGCTGCGGAATCCGCGGTGGAACAAGCGGCACGCGCGATGGAGGCCTCGCAGAACAGTTCGCGCGTGGTGCGACTGAGCGAGATCGAACGCGCTGCGGACAATCCCGAACTGACGCGCGCGCTCGAGCGAGAACTCACCGTGCTCGATCAGCAGGCCGCTCGGAACGCTGTGCAGATCCGCGCGCAGCGCAACGAAGTGTCACGCGTTCGCACCCGCGCGATCGTCACGCTCTCGGTCCTCGGCGGCGCGCTGGTGCTGTTTCTCGCGATCGTCGGCATTCTCGCCACGCGACGCATCGTGATGCCGATGATGCGACTGCGACGTCTGCTGCGAAAGGTCACGCGCGGCAAGCTGGACATCCGCGACAAGATCCAAGGCGACGTTGAACTGCGGGAGTTGTTCGACGCGTTCGGCGAGATGGTCGAATCCCTCAAGCGCTCACAAGCGCGCGAGATCGGCGATCTGACGGTCGCGATCCGCGAGGCAGAAGCGACCAGCACACCGATCGAAGTGATTCAGCGACTGCGTGATCTGAAGTCGTCGATGGAGATCTCGTTGCAGCCGCCCGATGCGACGATCAAGGCAAGCGCAGCGGCAGTGCGCGCGGCCGCCGCGCGGCTCTAGACCCCGCGGTACTCCGCGGACGGAACGCATCATGGCGACGAGCAAACACGGTCACTTCTCACCCGAGCTGTTCAAGTTCCTGCGCGAGCTTCGCCTTCACAACGAGCGCGAGTGGTTCAACGCGAACAAGCCGCGCTTCGAGAAAGCAGTGCGCGATCCTTTCCTCGCGTTCATCGCCGACATCGAACCGGCCATGCGCAAGGTGAGTCGCGAGATCGTCGTCGATCCATCGCCCATCGGCGGATCTCTTTTTCGCATCTATCGCGACACGCGCTTCGGGCACGACAAGACGCCGTACAAGACCCACGCGGCAGCGCATTTCCGACACGCGGCGACGCGCAAGGACGTGCACGGGCCGGGCTTCTATCTGCACCTCGAACCGGGCGGATCATTTCTCGCCGGCGGCATGTGGCACCCCGCGCCGGACGCGCTCGCGAAGATCCGCGAGTTGATCGCGACGAAGCCGAAGGTCTGGCAGGCCGCGATCGCGAAGCTTCCGCCGCTCGGTGGTGAATCGCTGAAGCGACCGCCGGCGGGTTTCGACAAAGAGCATCCGATGATCGAAGACCTCAAGCGCAAGGACTTCATCACCTCGATGCCGTTCAAGGACGCCGAGGTCACGTCGCCGGCATTCGCGAAGGAAGTCGTCGCGCGGTGCACGAAGCTCGCGCCGCTGATGAAGGTGCTCGCGAAAGCGGTGGGATTCGGCTGGTAGACTTCGCGCGCATGCGACACCGAAATCTCCTCGCGGTTGGATCGCTACTACTGCTCGCGACCGCGCGTTGCTCGACGCCCGTCGCGCACGACGATGCCGCGAACGACAGCGCTGCCGACGCACCGCCCGTCGACGCGATCGAAGACACGACGCCGCCGCCGCCACCGGAAGTCACGCTCGCGGAAGGCACGCTGCGCGGAGGACGCGGCCCCGGATACCTCGAATTCTTCGGCATCCCGTACGCTGCGCCGCCCGTCGGTCCGCTGCGTTGGACACCGCCTCGCGCGCCCGCGCCGTGGGCCTCGACGCGCGATGCAACGATCCATCCCGCGCACTGTCCGCAGAGCCTTCTCGGATCCGTGAGCGGCGACGAGGACTGCCTCTATCTCAACGTTCACACCCCCGATCCGATGCCGCAGAACGCGCCGGTGATGGTGTGGATCCACGGCGGAGGGTTCGTACTCGGCGAGGGGATCCAGACCGACGGCGGCACGCGCGGAGACCTGCTCGCGGCGCAGCACGGTGTGATCGTCGTGAGCATGAACTATCGCCTCGGCGCGCTCGGATTCGCCGCGCACGCGGGACTCAGCAGTGAAGGCGGCGGACACTCGGGAAACTACGGGTTGCTCGACCAGCAGTTCGCGATGCAATGGGTGCGTGATCACATCGCGGCGTTCGGCGGTGATCCACACAACGTGACGCTGTTCGGCGAATCCGCGGGCGGCATGAGTGTCGCCGCGCACATGGCCGCGCCGACATCGAATGGCTTGTTCGCCCGCGCGATCGTCGAGAGCGGACCGTTCGCGCTGCCGATGAAAACACTCGCCGAGGCGGAGATGCAGGGCACCCGATTGGCCACCGCGCTGGGATGCACCGGCAGTGATGCACTCGCATGCATGCGTGCCGCGCCTGCGAATCGCCTCGTCGACGCGATCCCCTCGCCGCCCGCATTCGTGTCGACGGACCCGATGTACGCCGACTGGTCGCCTGTCATCGACGGCGGCTTCTTTCCATCGGAACCGATGTCGCGTATTCGCGCCGGCATGGTCGCGCAAGTGCCGCTGATCCTCGGATGGAACCACGACGAGGGGACGCTCTTCGTGCAGCTCGGCATGCAGACGATGCTCACCGCCGCGCAGTATCCCGATGCGCTGACCGCCATCGTCGGGAGCGACACCACCCGACGCGATCAGGTCATCGCGCACTATCCGCTCAGCGCGTACAGCGCACCGTGGCAAGCGCTCGCGGCCGTCATCACCGACGTCGCGATGGTCTGCCCTTCGCGTCACACGCTCCGCGCAATGGCGCCGCATCTACCGCACGCGTGGAACTACGTGTTCACGTATCCGAATGCCGCGTTCCAGCTCCCTGCGGAAGTCGCGCTCGGCGCGTTCCATTCCGCCGAGGTGCAGTACGTGTTCGGTCACCCCGCGCGAATCGGGCGCGTGCGCTTCAGTGGCGACGACCTGACGCTGCAACAGACCATGATGGGGTACTGGACGCGATTCGCGACGGGGGGCGATCCGAACGGCGGCGCCGCCACGATGTGGCCCGCATACGACGCGACCGCGGAAGCGAACATCGAACTCGATGTGATGCCGCGTACGGCTGCGCATGCGAGTGCCGATGCGTGCGCGTTCTGGGAGTCGCTCGGGATCTATCCGTAGAAACTCAGGGCGATCCGTACCAATTCGTGATGGTGTCGCGTGCGACCTGCGTTTCCGCCGCGCTCGCCGCACGCACGTTGCTCGCGCCACCGAGTGCGATGCGTCCCATCTCGTGTACGGCGGTGATCCGCGCGCGCGGGCGTCGGAGCGCGCCGGTCCGCACGATCACTTCGTCGCCGTGACGAACGACTTCGACGACGGAGAGCGCGTTCGCCGCGACGCCGCGTCCATCGCATCCGAGACCGAGGACGACCTCGCGGGCGCGCGCCGCGGTGACGATGGT
>CBIHQZ010000301.1:0-7386 GCA_966212315.1 uncultured Myxococcales bacterium | reverse complement strand
AGCCGGTCGTGTTCGAAGCAGGCGGCGAGAGCCACGGTCTCGAACCGCTCTCTCGCGCGCTCGCGGCAGGCGAAGTCGACACGCTTCTCGTGCTCGGGGGCAACCCGGCGTACACCGCGCCCGGCGATCTGGACTTCGCACACGCGCTTCGATCGGCGCGACAGTCGGTGTATCTGGGCTTGTACCGCGACGAGACCGCGGCGGCCTGCGAGTGGTTCGTTCCCGCGGCGCACTGGCTCGAGTCGTGGGGTGACGCGCGCGCGGCCGACGGGACGTTGTCACTGGTCCAGCCGCTGATCGCGCCGCTCTACGACGGCAAGTGCGCGAGTGAACTCCTCGCGGCCATCGTGCTCGGCGATCGATCCGCGTCGGCCCATGGACAGCTCCGTGAACGCTGGCGCGCCAATGCCGCGACCGGCGACTTCGACACCGAATGGGACGCGACACTGCAACTCGGTTTCGCGCGTGCGAGCGAGTCGCCATCGGTGACCGTTGCACTGCGAACGGACGCGATGAACGCGCTCCTCGCCACGGCACTGACGACGCGCGATGCGAGCGGCGGAACCGAGATCGCGCTCGTGCGTGATTCGCGCCTGCACGACGGTCGCTTCGCGAACAACGCGTGGCTTCTCGAACTGCCCGATCCCATCACGAAGCTCACCTGGGAGAATGCCGCGATCGTCAGCCCGGCCACGGCGGCGCGACTCGGGATCGCCACCGAGGACCGCATCGAGTTGCGTCATCGAGGCCGCCGCATCGAAGCGCCGGCTTTCGTCCTGCCGGGGCAAGCGGACGACGTGGTCACACTCGCGATCGGCTACGGCCGCGACGGCGACGAAGCGCTTGCTCGCGGACGCGGCGTCGACACGCGTCCACTGCGGTTCGGCGATGCACCATTCGTCGCGCTCGGCGCGCGCGTGACACGGCTCGCGGGTTCCGCGCCTCTCGCGGTGACGCAGGATCACTGGTCGATGGCGGGACGCGAGCCCGTGAAGCGCACGACGCTCGCGCACTATCGCCGCGAGCCTCGTTTCGCCGCGCAGGGCAGTCATCGTGCGGAACTGCTCTATCAGCTTCCGCCGAACGCTTCGCATCAGTGGGGGATGAGCATCGATCTCACGCTCTGCACCGGGTGCAGTGCCTGCGTCGTCGCGTGCCAGGCCGAGAACAACGTGCCGGTCGTCGGGAAGGAAGGCGTTCGAAAGAGTCGCGAGATGCACTGGCTGCGAATCGATCGCTACTTCACGGGCAACCCGCACGATCCCGGCATCGCGATGCAACCGATGCTGTGTCAGCACTGCGAGGCCGCGCCGTGCGAGTACGTGTGTCCGGTCAACGCGACGGTGCACAGCCCCGACGGGCTCAACGAGCAGGTCTACAACCGGTGCGTCGGCACGCGCTTCTGCTCGAACAACTGCCCTTACAAAGTGCGGCGGTTCAACTATCTCGACTACCACCGCGATCGATCCGAGACGCTGCGGATGGCGCGCAATCCCGACGTGACGGTTCGCGAGCGCGGCGTGATGGAGAAGTGCACGTACTGCGTCCAGCGCTTGCGCCGCGCGGAGATCACCGCGCGCACGAGCAATCGCTCGCTGCGCGAAGTGCCCGTCACGACCGCGTGCGCACAGGCGTGCCCGACGAAAGCCATCGTCTTCGGACTCGTGAGCGACGAGAGCGCGGAGGTCACTCGCATGCGGCGCAACGAGCGCGCATACGCGGTGCTCGACGAACTCGGCACGTCACCGCGCACGCGCTACCTCGCGTGCATTCGCAATCCGAATCCCGTGCTCGAGCCGGAGACGCCATGAGCGAGGTCGCGACAGCGACGGACGCCGCCCCGAGCGTCCCTTCGGACCCGCCGGTTCTCGCGACGCGAACCGCCGACGGCGCACTCACGCAGCGCCTCTTGTCGCCGACGTGGACCGGCAGTCGCTACTTCGTACCGCTCTTCGTCCTGACGGGCGGAGGCGCCACGATGCTCTTCGCGCTGCTCGCGTACACAGCGACCACCGGCGTCGGCGTGTGGGGGAACAACATCCCGGTGGGCTGGGGCTTCGGGATCATCAACTTCGTGTGGTGGATCGGGATCGGTCACGCCGGCACGTTCATCTCCGCGATCCTTCTTCTGCTCGAACAGAAGTGGCGCACGTCGATCAATCGCATCGCCGAAGCGATGACCCTCTTCGCCGTCGTGCAGGCGTCGCTGTTCCCGATCTTTCACCTCGGACGCCCATGGTTCGCGTACTGGCTCGTGCCGTATCCGAGCACGCTCGGCGTATGGCCGCAGTACCGCAGCGCGCTCCCTTGGGACGCGGCGGCGATCGCGACGTACCTCACGATCTCGTTTCTGTTCTGGTACGTCGGGCTCATTCCCGACCTCGCCGCGATGCGCGACGCAGCGCCAGGACGAACGCGGCGACGCATCTACGGCTTGTTCGCGCTCGGGTGGCGCGGCTCGGTCCGCCACTGGCAGCACTACCGCATCGCGTACGGATTGCTCGCCGGACTCGCGACGCCGCTGGTCATCTCGGTGCACTCGATCGTGAGCATGGACTTCGCGATCACCCAGCTCCCCGGCTGGCACTCGCCGATGTTCCCGCCGTACTTCGTAGCCGGCGCGATCTATTCGGGCTTCGCGATGGTTCTGACGTTGCTCGTGCCCGTGCGTCGCATCTTCGCGCTCCACGATCTGGTGACCACGCAGCATCTCGATCGCATCGCGAAGCTGCTTCTGGTGACGGGATGGATCGTCACCTACAGCTACGTGATCGAGTCGTTCACGGCCTGGTACAGCGGCAATCTCTACGAGCGATACACGTACCTCTTCGATCGCCCGTTCGGCCCGTACGCGTTCGTCTTCTGGACCGTGATCGTTTGCAACTGCGTCACGCCGCAGCTCTTCTGGTCGGCGCGGATCCGTCGCAGTCCGATTGCGCTCTGGTGCGCGTCACTCGCGATCCAGCTCGGCATGTGGGGCGAGCGCTTCATGCTGATCGTGACCTCGCAGCACCGCGACTTCCTCGCGTCCTCGTGGGCGATGTACCGCCCGACGTGGGTCGACGGCGGGATCCTGCTCGGGACGATCTCGTTCTTCCTCTTTCTGTTCCTGCTGTTCCTCCGCTTCGTTCCCTTCGTTCCCGTGAGCGAAGTGAAAGAGCTGCAGCACGCACTGGCAGCCGAAGAGCACGGCGCGGAGTCGTCGCATGGATAACGGCCTGCTCGCCGAATTCGAGACGCCGGAGTCACTGCTCGTCGCGGTGCGGCGGCTGTGCGAGGGCGGCTATTCGCAGCTCGATGCCTACACGCCGTATCAGGTTCCCGAAGTCGAAGCCGCGCTCGGCGTGCGTCGCTCGTGGATCCCGCGCATCGTCTTCGCGGCTGCGCTCGGTGGCGGTGCGATGGCGTACCTCGCGCAGTGGTGGATGAACGCCATCGACTCGCCCTTGAACGTCGGCGGACGGCCGCTGCACTCGGCGCCGGCATTCGTGCCAGTCACGTTCGAAATGGCCGTTCTCGCGGGCGGATTCGCGGCGGTGCTGGCGCTCGTCGTCGCGACCGGGCTCCCGCGCTTCTGGCATCCGCTGTTCGAGATCGAAGGGTTCGAGCGGGCGTCTGTCGATCGATTCTTTGTCACCATCGATCTAGCCGATCCTCGCTTCGTCGCCTCGCACCTCGAGACGCTGCTGCGTGAAGCCGGTGCACTTCGCGTAGTGCCAGTCGGGAGGATCGCGTGATGCGCCCGCGTGCCATCGGGATCGTCGCGCTCTTCGTCGCGCGACTCGCACTCGGATGCAGCACCGAGCAGACCGTGTTCACGCCGCACGCGACGCTCTCGCGCATGCAGCAACAACCGCGGTTCGACCCGTTCGAGTCGAGCCCGTTCTTCTCGGACGGACGGACGATGCGGACCCCTCCCGTCGGCACGGTGCCTCGCGAGCGAGTCGTCGCGCCGCGCGAGCGGGTGAGCGGGCTCGCCGGCAGTGCATACGTGACGAATGTTCCGCGACCGATCACGAGGGAACTGCTCGCGGAGGGGCGTGCCCGCTTCGACGAGGTCTGCGCGAACTGCCACGGCGTGCTCGGTGATGGCCACAGCGCGGTCGCCGAGAACATGCAGTTGCGAAGGCCGCCCTCTCTGCACGAGCAGCGACTGCGCGACGCGCCCACCGGGCGGCTCTTCCAGGTCATCACCGATGGCTACGGGCTGATGCCCGCGCACGCGCCCTATCTCACGGTCGACGAACGGTGGGCGATCGTCGCGTATGTCCGCGCGTTGCAACTGAGTCAGAACGCGAACGTCGCCGCGCTCCCCGCGTCGATGCAGCGCGAACTCGCGAGCGAGGCGCCGTGAACAAGCGCGCGCTGCCCATCGCCGGATTCGTCACGGCCGCCGCGATCGTCGCGATGTTCGTCGCGAGCCGAATCGACCCGCGTGCCGCGGCTGGGGCCTATCTCGCGGCTTACGGCGTTGCCACCAGTGTCGCGCTCGGCGCGTTGCTCTTCGTGATGATTGGTCACGTCACGGGCGCACGCTGGTTCGTGCCGCTGCGTGCGTATGGAAACCTGCTCGCCACGCTGCTCGTGCCGCTCGCGGTGATGCTCGTGCCGATCCTTCTCGCGTCGCAAGTGCTCTACCCATGGGCGCGCCCGGCATCGAGCCTCGACATCGCGCTCGCCGAGAGTCTCGCAACGAAGCGGCGCTACCTGAACGTGCCCTTCTTCGTCGTGCGTTCTGCTGTGTACGCGATCACGTGGGCGGTCCTCGCGTGGCTGCTCTCGCGCTGGTCGAGCGAGCAAGAACGCGCGCCACGCGCCGATCTCGCCGCACGTATCCGAGCGGTCAGCGGGGCCGCTCTCCCCGCGATCGCTTTGACGCTCACGTTCGCCGCATTCGACTGGTTCATGTCGCTCGAGCCGGCCTGGTATTCGAACGCATACGGTCTGTACTTCTTCAGCGGCGGCTTCGCCGGCGCGGTCGCAGGGACGACAATTCTCGCGTACCTCGCGCGTCGCGCCGGGCTTCTCGATGAGAAGGTCGGCGCCTCGCACTTCCACGCATGCGGCCGGCTCCTGCTTACCGCGGTCTGCCTCTGGGCGTATCTCGCGTTCGCGCAGTACTTCATCACCTGGATCGCCGCCATCCCCGAAGAGGCCCGCTGGTACGTGCTCCGAACGCAAGGCCCGTGGCGCCCGTTCGCCATCGTGCTCGTCGTCGCCCACTTCGTCGTCCCGTTCTTCGCGTTGCTCCAGCGCGCCGTGACGCGACATCCAGGACGCCTCGCAATCGTGGCCGCGTGGGTGCTGTGCGCGCACGTGCTCGATGTCGACTGGCTCACGTCCCCGGCGTTTCATCCCAAGGGTCCGCGGTTCGGCTGGATCGATGCCGCCGCGATGTGCGCCGTCACCGGCGTGTGCATCACCGTCGGAATCTGGCGATTCCAGCGTGAAGCGTCGGCCCCGCACCGCGACCCGGCCTGGCGGGTCGGGCTTCGCTACGAGTCACCATGAGCGCGCCGTCGCCCACGATCCCGCAGGAAGACGATCGCATCGGTGCTCGGCGCATCGTGCTCGTGGCGATCACATCGATCGTAGTGATCCTCGCGTCGATCGGCGTCGCGCGCTGGATCGGCGGTGCGACGACGCGAGGCCTCGGACGTGAACACATCGCGCATCCCACCCGAACCGCGCCGCGCGAGATCGGCATCGTCGATCAGACATTGATCGAGACCGAAGCGTACGGCGAGTTGCTCCGCGCGCAGCAACGGCGCGTGCTCGCCCATTACGGATGGGTCGACCGGCGAGCGGGCATCGCGAGGATCCCGATCGAGCGAGCGATGGAGCTGGTCGTCGAGCAAGAGGGCGCGCGATGAACGAGATCCTCCGACGGCTCTTGTTCCTTCCGCCGCAGGCTTCGTCCGCTGCGCGCGAAGTCGACAGACTCCACTACCTTGTCATCGGCACGGCGCTGCTCGGCGCGACGCTCGTGTTCGCGATCGCGCTCGCGTTCCTGATCCGCTACCGGCGCCGCGACGAAGCCGCGCTCACGGGGGCCGTTCGCATGCCGCGAGTACTCGAAGTCGGGCTCATCGCCGGCACGCTCGGAATGTTCCTGGTCTTCTGGGTCATCGGCTATCGGCAGTACGTCGGGATGCGCACGCCGCCGCGCGGCGCACTCGAGATCTACGTGACCGGCAAGCAGTGGATGTGGAAGTTCGCGTACCCGAACGGACGCAGTTCGCTCGGCGTGCTCGCCGTTCCCGTCGGCCGGCCGGTGCGTTTGATCATCACGTCGCGTGATGTGATCCACAGCTTTTTCGTGCCGGCATTTCGCATCAAGCAGGACGCCGTTCCCGGGCGGTATCTCAGCACCTGGTTCGAGGCGATCCAGCCCGGCACCTACGATGTCTTCTGCGCGGAGTACTGCGGCGCGTCGCACTCGCGCATGCGTGCCGCGGTGGTGGCGCTCTCGGCCGCCGACTACGCCGCATGGCTCGATGACACTCGCGCGCGCGACGGCGGCGACGATGACTTCCGCAACCAGCCGCCAGGTGACCTCGTGGAGATCGGTCGGCGGGTCGCCGTGCGACATGCATGTTTCGCGTGTCACACGGTCGACGGTCAGACGCACATCGGACCGAGCTGGCGTGGTCTGTTCGGAACGCGCGTCGCGCTCGCCGACGGACGAACGGTGCTCGCGGACGAGAGCTATCTCACACGCTCGATGATGGACCCGCGCGTCGAGCTGGTCTCCGGGTACGCGCCGGTGATGCCCACGTATCTCGGCCTGATCGAAACGCCCGAAACAGCGGCGCTCGTCGAGTACATCAAGTCGCTCCGCGGCGCGGCGTCGCCGAGCGTGACGCTGCCGCGCGTACCGCCCGAGTCGATCGTCGTTCCGTCGGACGCGAGTACCGCGACGCCGGAGGACACGCCGCGAGTCGAGGCTCCGCAAGCGGTCGAAGCCGTTTCTCCCGGGGCGGTGACACGCGATTTCTAGAGCTGCTGACGACGATCGATCGAGAGGCACTGATGGCGCAGACGAACACCGCCGCGGTTCTGGAAAGCGAAGACGACGAAGCGCCGCGTCCCGAGACGTTCCTGAACGTTTCGCAGACGCTCGCCTCGTGGCTCACGACGACCGACCACAAACGGATCGGCGTGATGTTCTTCTTCGCGACGACCGTCTCGCTCGCACTCGGCGGCTTCTTCGCGATGCTCTTGCGCGCCGAACACCTGACGCCCACGCACACGCTCGTCTCCGCGATGACCTACAACCGGAGCTTCACCCTGCACGGCGTGATCATGGTGTGGCTCTTCATGATCCCGTCGATCCCGACGACGTTCGGCAACTTCTTCCTGCCCATCATGATCGGCGCCAAGGAC
>CBIHQZ010000300.1:0-7392 GCA_966212315.1 uncultured Myxococcales bacterium | reverse complement strand
ATGTGCCCGAGGCGCAGTTGAACTTCCAGGGCGCGGTCACCGTGAATGGCCAGCCGATCGCGCTCCCGCCGATGCCGCTTTCGCACCAGTAACTGCGCGAGCCGTTCGATGACAGCATGCTGTCATTACGCTCGTCACCGCTCTCAGTCGCGACAGCACAACACCCCGCCGCCCGCGCTCCCTGGCTTCACCACCACGTCGCTCTCGTGCACATCGGCATCGACGCCGTCGTTGCATCGCCACGGCGCGGGGAGCGACGAGCACAGGTTGTTTCCCGATCGATCGAGCGGCGCACACGACATCTGCGGCATGTCGCCGGCGGTGCCGCAGCCGAAGAGATCGTTTCTCGTGCCCGGCGTGGGCGCGCAGTCGGCCTGGCACGAGAACGGTGTGCAGTTCGGATTGGTGCCGGTCGCGCATTGCAAGCATCCGGGTCCGGTCTGCCGCGTCGCGAAGAACACGCCCGATTGCGCATCGCGCGCGCCGACGCATCCATCCGGTGAGTGCATCCCGACGTCGCGCGACGATCGGCACACGTGCCATCCGGGCGCGCAAAGGTCGGTCGCGCTGCAGCCGGCGCCGTTCGGATTCGGCCCGTCGTCGCCCGCCGCGAATCCGCAGGCCGCACCCGACTCGGTGGCGAGTCCGCGAATCTGGAACCCGCCCGAGCACGCGGCGATGTTCGGGTAGCGATCGCGGTCGCGAAACGCTTCGCGCTGTCCGTCGGCGCAGCCGCCGCACTCGGTAAGCGGGAAGAAGCATCCGCGCGAGGGGTCGCATCGATCGGCGGTGCACGGATCGCCGTCGACGCATTCGATCGCGGTGTGCGCGCAGGTGCCGTCGGGATTGCACACGTCGGTGGTGCAGAGCGAGCCGTCGTTGCAGAGCGCAGGCACGGTGCGGCAATCGGGGATCACGACGTCGGGTGCGTCGAGGACATCGCGCGCGTCGGTGGCGTCGACGGTGTCGGTGACGTCGAACACGTCGATCGCGTCAGCTGGAACGACATCGGGAACGCGCAGTCCGCTGCGTGCGCCGCAGTGCATCGCGAAGAAGGCGACGGCGGCGAGGGCGATCGCGGATCGTGCGGCCAGGGGCATCGAGGGAGAGTTGTATCGCAGGGGCCGGGAAACGTGGCCGATTCAGCCGGCAATTGCCGGGTCCGAGTACACGTCCCTGGTTCACAGCGCGAGAACCCAGATCGGTAGGTCGAGTCTGGCCGGTTCACGCTTCGTGCGCGATCGCGATGTGCTCGCGGTGGCTGGTTCACGCGCGTGGACACATTCGGGAAGGTCGAAGCTGGCTGGTTCACGCTTTGTGCGCGATGGCGATGTGCTCGCGCTGGCCGGCTCAGATCGAAATCGTGACCCGTGATGCTCGATGCGAGTGGTTTACAACCACGGACGGCATACGCGGAGGTCGATGCGAGTGGTTCACGACCACGGAGGGCATACGCGGAGGTCGATGCGGGTCGCTCACGGAGACGAACGCGAAGTCGGGAGGTCGATGCGGGTCGCTCACGGAGACGAACGCGAAGTCGGGAGGTCGATGCGGGTCGCTCACGCGTTTCGGGTCGAGTCGAGGACGTCTTCGAAGGGGTCGGCGGTGTTTTGGGGCGAGTCGGGTGCGTGTTCGAAAGGCGCGGCGGCGTTCTGCATCGAGTCGCGCGCGTGTGCGACGGCGGCGCCCGGCGGCGAGATCGAGGGACACGCGGGAGAAACGACGAAGCCCCCGATGTTTCCATCGAGGGCCTCGCGTGAATCGCTTCGAGCGTGCGATCAGCGCTTCGAGTACTGGAAGCGCTTGCGGGCGCCGGGCTGACCGTACTTCTTGCGCTCCTTCTTACGCGCGTCACGCGTGAGAAGACCCGCCTTCTTGAGGGGCGAGCGGCGCTCGGTCTCCATCGCCGCGAGGGCGCGGGCGATGCCGAATCGAACCGAGTCGGCCTGGGCGGCGAGACCGCCACCGGCAACCGTCGCTTCGACGTCGTACTTGCCCACCTGCTCGACGATGTCGAACGGCTGGTTCACCAGAAGCTGCGAAGCGGCGCGCGGGAAGTACTTCTCGTACGAGCGTCCGTTCACGACGATCTGGCCCGTTCCCGGGCGGACATAAACTCGGGCCACGGCATTCTTGCGCTTGCCGGTGGCGTAGGTGCGGTCGGTCGTTGCTGTCGCCATTGCGCGTTAACTCCTAGAGCCGAACTTGCAGCGGCTGCGGGCGCTGCGCGGTGTGGGGGTGCTCGGTGCCGGCGTAGACCTTGAGCTTGGTCGCCATCTTCTTGCCGAGGGGATTCTTCGGAAGCATTCCGCGAACGGCGTGCTCGACGAGGTGCTCCGGCTTGCGCTTCAGCATGTCGACGGCCTTCGTCGTGCGAAGACCGCCCGGGTAACCCGAGAACGCGTAGTACTCCTTGTCGCGCAGCTTGTTGCCGGTCAGCGCGATCTTTTCCGCGTTGATCACGACCACGAAGTCGCCCGTGTCGACATGGGGAGTGAAGGTGGGGCGGTGCTTGCCGCGAAGGACGCGTGCGATCTCGCTCGCGAGTCGGCCAAGGGGCTTGCCCGAGGCGTCGACGATGTACCAGGACCGGGTGATTTCCTCGGCCTTGGCGCTGTAGGTGCCCTGCATGGATAAACCTGTTCGAGTGGTAACCGCGCGAATGGCTGATTCGCGGGGAGCCGGGAGGTTACAGACCGCCGCGAGCAAGTCAAGCCTGTGAAATCGAGCTCGCCGCTACGGACTGCGCTGTTGAACGGATGCGATTGCCGCGGGGAGTGCCTCGGATAGACACGGATTGCAAGCCATCACGCCGAAGAGACCGCATCCGTTGGGCGATGTCCGGATCGCGCGGAGGTACGGGAGCGCGCGTCCGTCGCCTTCGCGCCCCAATTGCTGCACGACCGGCAGTTTCTGCTCGCAGCTCGTGGCGGCGGCGAGCTCGAAAAGCCCGCGGAGCGTCGGATCGGCATAGGCACTGAACGGGGGTGCGGAGAGCACGCTGAGCAGCCGCGCGCGCGTCGATGCGTTGTGGGCATTCATGAACGCTTCGACCATCACCGGACCCGCATCGGACGAGAGCGCACCGGTCAGCAACGTGGTGGCCTGGGTCGGAACGCGTCGCGAAACGGCGAACGCGTTGACCACGTCGCGAACAAGGGTGTGATCGTGCGCGAAACCCGGGGCGAGTCGCACCGCGTCGGCGTAGCGCTCGATGCTCGAGGCGCCGCGTCCACGAACGCGCATGTAGAGCCCGCCGAGGATGTAGTTCACGATCGCGTCGTCGGGCGCTTGTTCGCGTGTCTGTTCGAACGCTGCGATCACCGGGCGGAGTTGTCGTCCGCGCGCGGCATCGAGCAGGAGCCGCACGTTCGGGCGGCTCTGGTACTCGGCGAGCTGCGCGGCGAGGGTTGCCGGGACGGCGCCGCTGTCGTTTGCGGCGGAAGGAGCATCCGCCGGCGTCGGCGCAGGCGTCGGCGTGGGTGCGATCGTCGGCGGTGCGTGTTCGCTTGCGAGTGCCGGCGGCGCCGCGTGAACGAGCGAGGGCGGAACGCGCGGCGTCGGCGTGGGTGCAACCGCCGTCGGCGTGTGCGAGGGGCGTGTGGCGATCGCGAAGATCACCACCGCGGCGGCCGCGAGGCCGACACCGATGACGGCGCGCTTGTGTCGCGCCGGATCCTTGCGCAACTCGCCGTACCCCGAGGCGAGACCGCTCATCGTCTGTTTCGCGGCTTCGCGCGCGGGCTCGGTGATCGATGCGATCGACGCGAGCGTGCCGCGCGGAATCGCACTCGGCGCTGCAATCGGTGCGTGCGCGCCCGTGGTGATGGCAGACGGTGGAACGAGACCTGTCGCAGCGGCCATTCCGATCGCCGGGGTCTGCCCGGTGATGACCGACGGCGGCGGAGCGGCGATCCCGAAGGGCGGTGTGCCGATGGAAACCGGTGCGAGCAATCCCGCGGGATACTGCCCGGTCACGCCACTCGCGACGCCGAGCGCTTGCTCGATCGCTTGCACGAACTCCGCAGCGCTCGTGTACCGATCGGCAGGGGACTTCGCCAACGCGCGCATGAACACTGCGTCGATCGCGATCGGCAGCACACCCGGCGGTGCCAGCTGACTCGCGGAAGGCGGCGGCTGCGTCATGTGCTTGCCGAGCACCGCCATCACGTCGTCGCCGTCGAACGGACGCTGTCCGACCAGCATCTCGAAGACCATCACCGCGAATGCGTAGAGGTCGGCGCGAAGATCGACGTTCCCGCCGAGCGCTTGTTCGGGCGCCATGTAATCGGGCGTGCCGAACACCATGCCGGCTTGCGTGAGGGGCTTGCCACCGTCCGCGAGACGTCCCGCGCTGACCTTCGCGATGCCGAAGTCGATGACCTTCGCGAAGTCCTTGTCGCCTTCGCGTTCGACCATCACCACGTTGTCCGGCTTGAGATCGCGATGAACGATCTCGAGCGCGTGCGCCCGCTGCAATGCGGCCGCGATGTGGCGGGTGATGTGTAGTCCCCGAAGCGGTGCGAGGCGCCCTTCCTTGTCGAGAAGATCGCGAAGCGTGCCGCCCTCGACGAACTCCATCACCAGGTAGAACTGGCCGTCCTTCGTCTTGCCGAAATCGTGGGCGGCGACGACGTTTGCGTGCTCGAGATTCGCCGCGGCAACGGCCTCGCGCTCGAAGCGCATCACGACGTCGGAGATGCGCGACAACTCGGCGTGGAGAAACTTCACTGCGACGCGCTTGCGCAGCGAGATGTGCTCGCCGCGATAGACCGCGCCCATTCCGCCTTCGCCGACACGCTCGATGAGGCGGTATCGATCCGAGATCACCATCCCGACGAACGGGTCGTCCCCGTCGGTCACGGTCTCGCGCGTCGCTGCCTGGTCGGTGCTCGCCGGGACCGGTGAGAGCACATCGGCGTCGTCCGCACCCGTCTGCGGCGACGCGGACGCAACGCGCTTCAGCTCGCGCTCGGACGTGATGTTTTCGGACGCCATACCGCCCGCCACCCTAGCGCACGGCCGTCGCTGTTGCGAGCCGTGAAGCAGCACCCTCACGAGTGTTTGCCGCGCTGGCTACCGGGGTCAGAACGTCGCGCCGAGCGCGGTGCTCACGCCGCTGCCGAAGCCGATTCCGTAATCGTGAACCGCGAGCGAGGCGACGATCGCCGGCTCGATGAAGAAGTGACGCGAGAGAAAGATCGTAGCGCCGAGCAGCGTCGACACCTCGTGCGTGTAAGCCGTCGTCCAGCCGCTGCCCCCCAGTCGGTACACGCTGATGTCGAGGCGGTAACCGGCGAGGGCTGTCAATGCAACACGATCGCCGAGCGCACGAACGTATCCGAGGCGAACTCCCGGCGTGACGTCGACCACGCTGTCGCGACTGCCGCCGTCGGTGAACGTGCCATACGAAGCTGCGAGCATCGGTTCGATGACGACGTTGTCGCTCGGCACGATGCGCACGCCGGTCGCGAATCCGTAGCTCTCCATTGTGCCGCCCGTACGGAACGGCTCGCGCATGAGAATGAATCCACCGAGCGCCGACACGGATCGATGCGCGTAGTGCTCCGCGTCGCTCGGCGCCCGCACGTTCGGTGCGACCGGACCGACCTGAGCGCCGACGGGGAGGGCGATGAGAAACAGACTGCACGCGGCGGTTGCCACGACGGGCGCGAGTGCTCGACGCATGGGCGAGATCCTTTCGTGATGCGAGGCGCGCGAGATGCGCGTTCGTCCGATCCCTCCAGCGCTCGAGCCCGTCGTTGAATTCCTGCGTGGACTCCCGCTCGGTCGTTTGTCGAGGTGACGCCGAATGCACCCGCACCGTGCCGAAGTGTCGAGTCATGCGACGCGCGGATCCGGCGGAATTCCGCATGCGCCGGCGGCGCGTTGCCAACTCGTCACGCGGTCGACGCAGTGCGGCGTGTTGCACACACCTTTCGCTGCGAGTCGCGATGAGTATGCTCCGACGCGTATGTCGACCGGAGCACTCGAACGCGTCTCGACCCCTGCCGTCGCGCGCCCCGCGGAGCCTAACTTCCTCATCGCGTGGCTGTACCGCTGGGTGTTCGCGAAGATCGACGTCGACCCCGTGTGGGTCCGCGCCGTTCGTGATGCCGCTGCGCGCGGCACCGTCGTGTACGTCATGCGTTCGCGCTCGTACGTGGACTTCGTCGCGCTCGACTTCTTCCTGAAACGTTATTCGCTCCCGCTCATCCGTTTCGTCTCGGCATTCGGCCTGTGGCTTCTCGAACCGTTCGCGCGCATCGTTCGCCAGCTCTTCAGCCGCCGCGAACCCGAGCAGGTCCAACTGCAGCGCGCGGTCGACGGCGGGTTCAGCGCGCTGCTCTTCATGCGCCAGCCGCAAGCTGCGACCGCCAACAAGCGTCGCGGCGACGTGGCCGACGCGGACTACGTGCGCGTCCTGATCGAGCGCCAGCGTGAACAGGAGAGGCCGATCCTTCTCGTGCCGCAGGTGTTCGTGTGGGGAAAGCGGCCGGACAGTCTGCGCAAAGGAATGTTCGATCAGGTCTTCGGACCGCAGGAGTATCCCGGCTGGTTGCGCACGTTCGCGCAGGTGCTCTGGCACTACGGCAACGCGCAGTTGCGCGCGTGCGAGCCCGTCGACCTGAAGGCCTTCCTCGCCGAGAACGCATCGCTCGACGAAGAATCACTGCTCAACAAGATCCACTGGCTCCTCGTGACGCGGCTCGATCGCGAACGACGCGTGGTGCTCGGCCCGGTGAGCAAGGGGCCCGATCGATTGAAGCAGGAGATTCTTCGCAATCCGCGCATTCGTGAGGCAGTCGCCGACACGGTGCGCCGCGAGAAGAAGCCCCAGGCAGTAGTCGAACGGCAACTGCGGCGTGATCTCGAGCGGCTCGAAGCGCGCATCAATCCGGTCGCGCTCAACTGGGCCGCCAAGATCCTCGATGGCGTCTTCAATCGGATCTATCAGGGCATCGAAGTCGATCAGGAAGGACTGCAGCGCATTCGCGAGCAGGCGCGCAAAGGTCCGGTGATCCTGCTTCCGTCGCACAAGAGCCACCTCGACTACTTGTTGCTCTCGTTCGTGTTCTACACGCACGGATTGCAATGCCCGCTCATCGCGGCGGGCGACAACCTCGCGTTCTGGCCTGCGGGTCCGATGCTCCGTCGTTGCGGTGCATTCTTCATCCGTCGTTCGTTCAGGGGCGCGCGTCTCTACACGACCCTCGTCGACACGTACGTGCGCAAGGTGCTGAAGGAAGGCTTCGCGATCGAGTTCTTCGTCGAAGGCGGGCGCTCGCGTTCGGGCAAGCTCCTCACGCCGAAGGTGGGGCTTCTCTCGATGGTCGCCGAGGCCGCGGACGCAGCGAACGTCGAAGTCGCATACGTACCGATCTCGATCGG
>CBIHQZ010000299.1:0-7416 GCA_966212315.1 uncultured Myxococcales bacterium | reverse complement strand
GTTCCAGGACGGCATGACGTACACGGCGTCGGGTCGCGATGCGTTCCATCTCGACTTCGTCTATCAAGACCCGGCCATCGCGCAGCGAGTCGTGCAGCGATTGCTCCGGCTCTACACCGACGAACGCCGCGCGTCGGGACAAGCGCAGTCGCGCAACGATCTCTCGTCGGTCGACACCGCGCTCGCGGGCCTCGAGCAAGTGCTCGGTGACCAGGAAGATCGACTCACGCGTTTCGAGCATGCGAATCACGACATGGTCGAACAGGTGCGCGCGCGTCGTCTGGGACAGCTTCAGGCACGCATGGGCGTCGATCCGATGATGCCCGGCATCGGCGCGATGGCGCTCCCCGCGGGTGATCCGACGGACTCGGTACGCACGCGGCGTCTTCGCATCCGTGCAGCCGCGCTCTCGGCACGCATGTCGGCGGTTCAGCGCGCGATGAGTTCGCCATCGCTGCCCGCTGCCATCGCGGCCCCGGCGGCGCCCGTGGAAGAGAGCGAGCGCATCCAGACGCTGCGTCACAACGCGACGGATCTTCGCGAGCGACTCGCGCGACTTCGCACGACGTACACCGACGAGTACCCCGATGTTCAGATGACGGTGCGCCGTCTTGCCGATGCAGAACGCGATCTCTCGGCCGCGGTCGCCGCGGATCGCGCATCGCGAACGCGCACTGCAGCACCGATCGTGGCGGCTGGCGCAACGCCCGAAGCGCTGCGCGCGCAGCTCGCATCCATCCAGCGCGATCTCGACGAGACTCGCGCGGCACTCGTGGCGTCGGCACGCGACGATCGCGCTCATGCCCCCGCCACGCCCGCGCCCGCCGTGGCAGCTGCCGCGCACCCCGCCGCGGCGCCCACGCCGGCACCGGCAGCGCCCGAAGGCGAGCGACTCGGCTCGCTGGTCGAAGTCGAATCGATGTGGGACCGGCTCACCGGCGAAGCGACGACAACCCGCACGCGCTATCAGCAATTGCTCACACGAAAGTTCGAACTGCAGGCCGCGATCGACACGATGAGCGCGACGGGCGCGGACGTTCTGCGCGTCATCGATCCGCCGTCCCTCGCCGCGGAACCCGAGCCGCCCGGCCGCACCAAGCTCGCACTCGGTGTGCTGGTCGCCGCACTGGTACTCGCGCTCGGGACCGCGGGTCTCTCGGGCTTCCTCGACTCGCGTGTGTATCAACCTGCCGACCTTCGTCGTTGGGGCGAGCTGCCGGAACTCCCTGCCATTCCCGATCTGCGCGCGGTGCGCATCTCTGACGTGACCCCGCGCCGCGCAGCGACGGCGCGCAGTGGAGGGTGATCGACCGTGCACATCGTGACCAACCCGCGCATCCGACCGAACATGCATCGAAGCCATCGACTCCGATCGACGCTGATCCTCCTGGGCGCACTCTCGGGCATCGCCGCGTGCGGTCCCGCTGTTCACGGCCCGTGGCCGGCGACCGTGGCGACTGCGGGTCAGTACCGCATCGGTCCGGGCGACATCTTGCGCGTGAGCGTCTGGCAGAACCAGGAGCTGAGTTCCCGCGTGACCGTGCGCCCGGATGGAGCCATCACGCTTCCGCTGATCGACGAAGTGCAGGTCTCGGGCAAGACCGTGGCGGAAGCGAATCAAGACGTGAGCGAGCGGTACCGTCGCTTCATCGCCGCCGAGAACCACGTCACGCTCACGGTCGAAGAGATTCACTCGTATCGCGTGTACGTGCTCGGACGCGTCGCGCATCCGGGTGAGTTCGAAGCGCGAACACCCGTGAACGTCATGCAGGCGCTGGCGCTCGGCGGCGGTCCGATGCGCCTTGCGGACACGGGGCACATCGCGGTGATCCATCGCGAACCCAACGGCACTCAGCGTCGCTATCTCGTGTCGTACGACGACGTGCAGAACGGTCAGCTCGAGATGAACTTCACGCTCGCATCGGGCGATACCGTGGTCGTTCCGTAACGCTTCACCCGTAACTCCAGCGACGCCAGATTCGTTCGAGTGGTGCGCGCCCGTGCCAGCGTTGCGATGCCAGGTACTGCATCGCGTAGATGCCCACGCCGACGAGCAGTGCGACGGCGAGGCTCACGCGTCCGTAGAGGCGCCCCGCGAAGAACAGAACGCTCATCACGATCGACTGCAAGACATAGTGGCTGAGTGCGTTCGAGCCCACGCGCGCGAACCCTTGCGCCGCCGCGGTTCCGCGCGGGCTCGTGAAGAACAGCGCGAGTCCGCTCGCGTAGGCGATGCACAGAGCGGGGTCACCGAACGCGCCGAGCACCGCGTGGATCAGCCATCGCCAGGGTCGTTCGGTTGGCGAAGGGTAGAGCGAATGATCGAGTGCGACCCGCGCTGCACCGAGTGAGACGCCGACGATTGCCGCGCCACGGAACACCGCTACGAGCCAGGCGCGATGCGCATCGAGGTCTCGCACGATGCCGCGCCGCGCGACCACGTACCCGAGGAGGAACATCGCCGTGATGGTCCAGCCGGCGTAGGCGCCGACCCACGCGTAGTAACCCACCAGGTCGCGCACGCGTTGCCGCTCGAAACCAGCGAGTCCAGCGTGCGCATACGCGTGCACCATGCGCGTGCCTTCTTCGGGCGACACGCCGGTCCAACCGGTTTCACCGAGGCGCAGTGCGAGTGCCATGAAGAGAATCGGAACGACGAGAAGCACCGCGACGGTGGCGAGCAGCGTGCGATCGCGCGCGCGCCGCACGACGTAGAGGATCGCGCCGAGCAGTGCGTATTGAACGAGGATGTCGATCGTCGAGAGCAGGGCCGCGTGAACCATGCCGATGACGAAGAGCGCGCCCATGCGGCGCCGCCAGAGTCTCGCGAACGGTGCGCCCTTCTCCTGGAACCGCTGCAACTGCAGCCCGAATCCGATGCCGAACAGGAGCGAGAACAGCGGGAAGAACTTGTTGGCAAAAAACGCGTCGACGACGAAGTACGCGCCGCGATCCCACCACGCAGTCCAAGGGTCATGCGCGCGCAGTGGCCACGGCCCGCTGAAGATCCCGATGTTCACCATCAAGATTCCGAACAGCGCGACCCCTCGAACGCTGTCGAGCGCGGTGATGCGGCGTGCGACGGGATGAACCGGCGGAGGCGATGTCACGTGCGTGCTCGCGCGATGGGAGACCAGCACCGCGCGACGATGGTCAAGGGTGATTGATCATCATCACCGCACCATGATCGAGTAGATCCCGACCCACTGCCGTTCGCTGAACGGCACAGTGCGGACCGCTCGTGCGCCCTGGGCGATGCACGTGCCGATCGCATGCGTGCGGAAGAATCCGTCGGGGAACACCACCGACGTGGCGGCGCCGCTCGATCCTTCGAACGTGACCGCGAAGCGCGCGTGTCGTTGATCTCGCACGACGCGGGTCGCGCAGTTGTCGACGACAGACTGCATGGCAGCGCTGAGTCGCGCGCGTTCGTTCGCACCGGGGTGTGCGGCAACTCGCGCCGGTGCTGGCGGCGCATCCGCCGCGCTTTCGGCAGCGGGGTGCTCGACCGGCGGCGGCAGCGCGACGTGAACGGTCGCGAGGGGCAACGCCTCGATGCGCGCCGGGTGGGCCATTTCGCGCTCCACGCGTTGTCGCAGTGCGGCCGCGTGCGGCGCGAGTTTCTCAGCGCCTCCGAACACTAGCGCGAGAACGACCGCCGCGGCAAGTTGCGTGAAGCGGCGGCGGTGCGGTCGAACGACGACGGCAGGCAGCATCTGAGCGGTGACCACGAGCGGAATCGGGATCGGCGGTCGTGCGGGGCGAATGGCCGGTGAACGCGTCACGACGCGAGGCCCGTCGTCGAAGTCGAATTCGAAACCGGTCGGTGTGGCGGCACGCATTTCGTTCGACGCGGACTGCTGCTCGACGACGACCGGCGGCTCGATCGCGAGCACCGCTGGCAGCGGGCTCACCTCGAGCACTTCACTCGGACGCTGAGGCACCGCCGCGATCGACGCGGGCGCCGGAGCGGGCGGCGCGACGTTGAGCAACGTCGGCGTTCGTACCGGCGGAGTCGGAGCAGCCGATGCGCGAGTCGGAAGCGGCGGCGGAGCAATGCGCGCCGCTGCGGCCGGTGCGGATGCGTCGCGTTCGATAACAGCGATCGATGGCGGCCGATTCGTAGGTCGCTCGTCGTTATCGGCAGCACGCGGGCCGCGCGGCAGAACGGCGGGGCGCTCACCCGATGGCGGGGTGTACGGCGCGCTCTGCGGAGTGGTGGCCGCGCTTGCCGGGAGGCCATCGAGTGTCGGAGGACGCGGCGCGCGCAGTGCCCCCGATGACGTGCGCTTCTCCAGCGACGCCGTGGCATTGCGTCGTGCCCGCGCTGCCGACATCGCGCCCGCGGCGCCGAGCAGTCGCGCGAGTTCTTCCGCAAATGCAGTGACGGTCGCGAACCGCTGCGAAGCGGTATCCGCCCACGCACGGTGCAACACGCGCTCGATCGCGCGATTCGTGTGCGCGAGTGCGGCGCTCGCGTCGAGTGACGGCAGCGACGATCGCCGCGAGTCGGCGGTCGCCGCAAAGGGCGCTCGTCCGGCCAGACACTCGTACGCGATCGATGCGAGTGCGAACTGATCCGCGAAGGGACGCGACACATCGTCGGCGGCCTCGTCGAAGCCGAGGAGCCGAACGCCGGCGTCCGGGGCCGCGAGCAGGACACGCGCCGGATCGAGCGCGCCGTGCGAGATCGATGGCTGCAGGCCATGCGCGTGATCGAGTGCGTCGGCCGCCTCGCATACGAGCCGTGCGACCTCGGCCTTCGTGAGCTTGCGACCACTGTCGAGTCGTTCACGCAGGGTCACACCGAACAAGTTTCGGCTCACGACCGCGACGAGATCGCGATCCGGATCTACCCCGTGCGTCACGTACGGGACGATGCCGGGATGCGCGATGCGCGCGAGCCGTTCTGCACGCGCGAGATAGGCCTCGCCGCGCGACTCGGATCGGCGCGAAACGCGAACGCGAAACCGACCACCTTCGCGTGTTGCGTGTCGCGCGAGATACACCGCCCAGTCCTCGCCGCGTTCGAGCATTCGCTCGAGCACGTACTCCGAGAGGAACGGGACATCTACCTGGAGCGTTGCGCCGAACGGCGCGAGGGAGGTCGCTGGCATTCGACCAGCGTAGCGCCTGCGCAGGGTCACGATCCAGCTGGGCGACGCACTTGGCGCACGCTGCTTCTTCGTGTTTCCCGCGTGGGAAATGCAGTCAGCGGTTCGTCACGCGACGCAGTGCTTCGGATCTGCGCCGACGAACGAAACGCCGAGCACCTTGTCGCGATGAAGTCGTTCGGCCGCGCGTCCGAGATCGTCCGTGCTCGTGACGCCGCGACGGGCAACGAGGATGTAGCGATCGATCATGCCGTGCCACGCGAGGGTCTCCGCCGAGCCGAAGACCGGACTCGCGTCGACGACGATGTAACGGAACGCGCGGCGAAACGCGCCGAGCAGATGTGCGGCTTGCTCGGATGCGAGCGCCGCGTGTGCGCTGAGCACCTTCGGCCCCGCGGGGAGCACGTAGAGACCGGAGCGGATTGCGTACACCGGCACCGGCGCATGGGGATCGTCGCGACGAGCGCGCAGGACGCGCGTGAGGCCTTCACTGGCGTCGAGGCCGAAGAGACCCGCCTGCGCGCTCTTCGTCAGCGACGCATCGACGAGCAGCACTCGGACACGCCCGCCCTCGGCGAGAGCGAGTGCGAGATTCGCGGCCGTCACGCTGCGGCCTTCGTGTGCGCGCGGGCTGACCACCGCGATGATCTGCGCGTCGGGTTCTTGCTCGATGCGATAGCGCGTCGTGCGGAACTGTTGCGCTGCGAGTGAACCCGGCGCGTGCAGCATGACGAGGTCGCGTGATGCATTGCGGTCGGGGTCGACTTCGTGAACGCGCACCCACGGCGGCAGCGGAATGGAGCTGAACGAAGGTTCGACGACGGTGAGCTCGCGCGATGCGATCGGCGCGACGTGATGCACATGGTGGTTGCCGCTCGGCGGCATCGGCGGTTCGCCGCTCTCGCGAACGAACGTGATCTCCGGCGGCTGCGAGTCCTGGACGACTTCGAAGTCCACATCGATGGGGAGACCGACGCCGTGCATCGTCGCCTGCGCCTGATGCATGTGGCGAGGGCGCGCGGGCGTCGCGTCGATCGACGCGGACGGGACGGGTTCGTGAGTGCGTGGGGGTGCCATGGTTCCTCGTGTCTCTTTCAACGGCCGCGTGCGCCGAGCATCACCATCGGGGTCTTGAAGAGGATCCCGAGGTCGGTTTTGAGAAACGCGGACACGGTCTCCAGCGAAGCCGCGTACGCCATGTCGAAGAGAAGTTTCGTTCGCATGTCGTCGGCGATCGCGTTCTCCGCGCCTTCGAGCTTGAACGGATTGAGCAGCTGCTCGCGGTACTTCGCGATCGGCATGCTGTCGTCCATGCGTCCCATGTAATCGAGCGAGACCTGCGCGAGGCCCGTGATGCCCGGCTTCACGAAGCGGGTGCGCTCTTCGAACATCGGGATCGCGGCTGCGAGATTCTCGAGCATCTCGGGGCGCTCGGGACGCGGTCCCACGATACTCATCTCGCCGATGAGCACGTTCCAGAACTGCGGGAGTTCGTCGAGACGTGTCTTGCGAAGGAAGTTGCCCACCTTCGTGATGCGCGGATCGCCTTTGGCGGCGAACACGGCCTTGCCCTTCTCGGCATCGCTCCGCATCGAGCGGAACTTCCACATGCGGAACGTCGCCACCTTCCCGCTCTTCTCCGGCGACGGATTTCCACCCGCACGGACCTGCGAGTAGAAGATCGGTCCCGGGCTCTCGAGCCGGATGGCGGCGGCGATGATCGGATACAGCGGAGCCGTGAGCGCGAGGCCCACGCCGGCGCCGAGCAGATCGATAGTGCGCTTGAGAATTCGTACGTGCGTGTTCATGGCGTGACGTTGGTTCGGATGCCGGATGTGTCGATCGCAACGCGCGGGCGCTGCGCGTCATCAACGAGTACGAGTGGCGACGCGAGATGCGTCGGAACGAAGAGCAACGATGACTGAACCCACGATTCACTTGCTGATGCGCGTCCGCGCGGAGCTGCCCGTGCGCGACGACGTGGGCGCCGCACTTCGCGCGGTGTGCAAACTCGTCGAGCACACCCGCGGCTGTGCAGGGCTCGAGTGGCGCGTGCTCTCTGCGTTCAACGAGGCGTTCAACAACGTCGCGGAGCACGCCTATGCGCCGGATCACGGCGGCGAAGCGTGCATCGAAGTGACGGTCGACGCGGCCCGTCTCGTGCTTGAGCTGCGGGACAACGGGCGCGGGTTCGATTTCGATACGCGCTCGTTCGAACCACTGCCAGGCGTCGAAGCCCTCGATGAGGGTGGGATGGGGCTCTTCATCATCCGCAACGCCATGTCGAGTGTCAGTTACGAAC